>CAUABB010000136.1 GCA_958427155.1 uncultured Oscillospiraceae bacterium
CCCTGCCTGACGGCAGGGGATTTTTTATAATAATTCCTTATTTCTTCGGAACGCCTTCCCAATCTTTGAGGAAACGCTCAATTCCAGCAGTTGTCAAAGGATGGCCAATCATCTGTTTGATAACACCATACGGAATGGTAGCGATATCGCATCCAGCTTTCGCAGCCTCAATAACATGGATCGGGTTACGAATAGAAGCGGCGATAATTTCTGTTTTGATTTCATGAACCGCGAAAATCTGCGCGATATCCTCAATCAAAATCATGCCTTCGGAGCCGATGTCATCCAAACGTCCAAGGAACGGGCTGACATAAGTAGCACCCGCACGAGCCGCCAAAAGCGCCTGCGCAGCTGAGAAGATCAGGGTAACATTGGTTTTGATTCCCTTAGCGGTGAGCTGTTTTACGGCCTTTAAGCCTTCCGCGCACATTGGAATCTTAATAACGATATTTTTATGAATTTTTGCAAGCTCAAGAGCTTCTTCTACCATTTTCGGCGCTTCCAGAGAGATAACCTCCGCAGAAATAGGGCCGTCAACAATTTCGGTGATCTCTTTGACGACTTCCACAAAATCTCTACCTTCTTTAGCAATCAAAGACGGATTGGTGGTAACGCCACAGATAACGCCCAGATCATTTGCCTCTCTAATGTCATCAACATTAGCGGTATCAACAAACAGTTTCATAGTGATACATCCTTTCAGTGTGTTTTTATTACACAGCGGAAAAGCTCAGCATCCCCGCTTGAGTAACAGAAATAAAAACGGGTGATAAAAACTTTCAAACCCAATTACTTTTTCTGCCCATAGTAAGCATTTGGACCGTGTTTACGAAGAAAATGTTTATCCAGTAGTTCTTGCTGCATCGGAACAGTAACTGATCCGCGAAGCATTTCGGTATGCCACGCCATCATGGCAACCTCCTCTAAGACAACAGCATTATGAACTGCGTCAAACGGATCTTTTCCCCAAGTAAACGGGCCGTGACTTTTAACAAGAACACCCGGAATATAATTCGGATTTATTCCCTCAAACCGTTCAATAATAACCTTTCCCGTATTCAGTTCATAAGCTCCGGCAATCTCTTCCGGTGTCATTGCACGCGTACAGGGAATCTCTCCGTAAAAATAATCTCCCTGTGTTGTGCCGTAAGCCGGGATACCACGCCCCGCCTGCGCCCAAATAGTCGCCCAGCGAGAATGGGTATGTACAACTCCACCGATCTCCTTAAAATTACGGTAAAATTCCAAATGAGTATCCGTATCGGAAGAAGGATTCAAATCCCCTTCCACCTTGTTCCCGTCAAGATCTACAACAACCATATCCTCCGGTTTCATGGCGTCGTATTCCACACCACTCGGCTTAATTACCATCAATCCTTTTTCCCGATCAATTCCGGAAACATTTCCCCAGGTAAATGTAATCAGATGATGTGCGGGAAGAAGCATATTAGCCTCGTATACTTTTTGTTTCAGTGTTTCCAGCACGAATTTATCATTCCTTTCACAGGAAAATCCTTATTATTTCCAAAATTACTTCCAATTTATATATTAGAGCAGATTACCCATCTATTTGGAAGCAACTACCTCTTTTTTAATATTCTTCAGCCGTTTCATCACATCGTTCGCGCCGCGACCAAAATAATCGTGAAGTTGTTTATACTCGGCAAAAAGTTTATTGTAAACAGCTACATTTTCCGGAATCGGTGTATAAACTGTATCTTTTAGTTTCCCCATTACACCGGCTGCCTCAAAAATGCTGTCATATCCGCCGCGCTCTTTTCCTGCAGCAACCGCTCCAAAAATAGCAGAACCCAAAGCCGGCCCCTGAGAGCTTCCGGAAATCTTAATCGGCATATTGATAATATCAGCATAAATCTGCATAGTCATCGGATCTTTTTCAGCGATACCACCCGCCGCATAGAACTCATTTACCGGAACACCACTGTCACGGAATGTTTCTATAATCGTACGAGTACCATAAGCGGTCGCCTCAATCAAAGCACGGTAAATTTCCTCCGGCTTTGTCAAAAGCGTCATTCCAAGAATAACACCAGTCAGATCAACATCAACCAAAACCGAACGGTTTCCGTTCCACCAGTCCAAGGCAATTAATCCGCTTTCACCGGGGCGCAGAACCTCAGCTTTTTCCCGCAAATACTTATGAATATTAATTCCTTTCGCCTTCGCGTCCGCAACATACTCAGCGGTCAGGCAATTTTCAATAAACCAAGCGAAATGATCGCCGACACAGCTTTGTCCTGCCTCATATCCATAAAAGCCAGGAAGAATACCATCTTCTACTACTCCGCACATTCCCGGAACCTGCTTTTCTTCTGTTCCAAGTAGCATATGGCAGGTAGAAGTTCCCATAATTGCAAGCATTTTTCCGGGGCCGTCAATTTTGACAGCCGGAACACAGACATGGGCATCAACATTTCCCACGGCAACCGCCGTTCCAACACGAAGGCCAGTTAAACGGGCTGCCTCCTCTGTGATTTCCCCGGCTTTGGAACCAAGCGGTTTAATGGTACGGCTCAACTTTTCGTCAACAACATGTTCCAAACGGGGATCAAGCGCTTTAAAAAAGTCGTCAGACGGATACCCGTCCCGTTTATGCCAAATCGCCTTATAGCCAGCCGTACAGCTGTTACGTGTTTTTTTACCGGTCAGCTGCCAAATTACCCAGTCTGTTGCCTCAATAAAACAATCCATTGCGTCATAAATTTCCGGGGCCTCATCAAGGATCTGCCAGATTTTTGGGATCACCCATTCAGAAGAGATTTTTCCGCCGTAACGGGAAAGCCACTTTTCCCCTCTCGCTTCAGCGATTTCATTGAGTTTATTCGCCTTGTCCTGCGCTGCATGGTGTTTCCACAGTTTAACATAGGCATGCGGGTTGGATTTGAACTGCTCCAAAAAACAAAGCGGTGTGCCATCCAACTTCACCGGCATTACCGTACAGGCAGTAAAATCAACGCCCACGCCGATTACGTCATCAGGAGAAACATGAGTTTCCGCTAAAACAGCGGGAATGGTATGCGAGAAAACATCAAGATAGTCCTGTGGGTGCTCAAGTGCCCAGTCCGGACCCAACGGCGTCCCATCAGGAAGTGCCTCATCCATGACCGCATGCGGATATTCAAACGTACTGCTGGCAAGCTCTTCACCAGTCTGTACATCAACCAGTACAGCACGTCCTGAAAGGGTACCAAAATCAACACCAATTGAATATTTTCCCATAATATTCTTCCTTTCGTCCACCGGAGAATGGCTACTATAGCCCTTCTAGCACGGCGGAATTTTCATCAATCATACGTTTTTTATTTTACACTATCCAGCAGTCAAATTCAATACTGCCAGAGTCAGAAATTACCGTTTTTCCATCTATTTTTCAAACATCATCTGTTCAACATAATGATCCATAAAAACTGGATCAGAAGAAAGCGATATTTCCTTTGCTGTTTTTAAAAGATTCTTCTCTACCGCCCGAGCGGATTGATCAAGTAAAAGGATAGAAGCGCCCGCACCAGCGCCATTTCCAATTCCTTTTACCCTTTCCTTTAATATTTTTGGAAACAAACCTATTCCCACGGCAGAGTCAAGATTCAGATAGGTGCCAAATCCTCCAGCCAGATAAAGGGTCTCTATATCCTCCGCTTTACAGCCGGACTCATGCAACAGGGTACGAATTCCCGCAGCAATTGCCGCCTTAGCCAACTGAAGTTTTCTGATATCCTCTTGGGTAATAATTATTCCACTGGAGCCAATTTTCAAAGCGGGGAATCCTTCAAATTCCACACCAAAACGTCGATACAGCTCATTTTCCTGGTCAATTCTCCCTGTCTCATCGATTAATCCCATTTCAACAAAAATATGAACCGCATCAATTACACCAGATCCACAGATTCCCAAAGGAAGAACGTCTCCTAAAACGCTGAAACAAACTTCATCGTCTTCCTTCCAAACCTTATTGACAGCTCCATCAACAGCTGTCATCCCCATCTGCATCCCCGCCCCTTCAAATGCAGGGCCTGCCGCAGTAGAACAGCAGTAAAATACTCCTTTATGGACTAAAGCCATTTCTCCATTGGTTCCCAAATCGAGAAGAAGAGCTGTTTTATGGCTACCCATTCCGCTTGCCAAAATAGAACAGGTAATATCTGCCCCCACGTACGAACTAATACAGCCAGGCAGATAAACATGAGCGGAAGGGGCAGCAGAGAAAAATCCTGTTTTCAGTTCCTCTCCAAACAGGCTCACCGGCGTAAAAGGATAAACAGCAATTCCGTACGGATTCAATCCAGTTAGAAGGTGTAGCATTGTTGTATTTCCTGTAACGACAATTTCCTTCAACTCATTTGGGTCTGCATCGCAAGTGGAAATTCCAGCCTGTATCATCCTATTAAGCTGAAAAACAATTGCATCTTGTAGGGCCTGCAAACCGTTTTCATTGCTGTAATTGATACGAGAAATGACATCCGCACCAAAAGCACGTTGCTCATTCATCCCGCTTTGAACACATCTTAATTTCCCATCGGACATCTGATAAAAATAGGCCACTACCGTAGTGGTACCAATATCTATTGCCAAGCCATATCCTTCAGAAGTCCGAGGAGAAAGATGAAAGGACTGTCCACCGGTTTCAGAAAGAATCGCTCCATTTTTTTCAGAAGAAATCAATTCAATTATACAGTCCCCTTCAACCTGGGTAAAACAGGCAAGCCGGACCCCATTTTGGACTTCTATAGGATTTAAAAGTTTTAACTCGTCGGGCTCTGGTTTGCT
>CAUABB010000137.1 GCA_958427155.1 uncultured Oscillospiraceae bacterium
CTTTGGCTACGAAAAGGCGGGTATTCTTTTGGAGTATAAACTCCAACAAACAAATATCAGGCATACATTTCAAAACAGCTGCCCCTCCAATTCCGATCTGCATTTCGTCCCCCTGACCGCCTCTGATCTCCCCTACCTTAAGCAGATCAAAAAGTTGCATGACCGTCAGCCGTTTTACTGTATCCGCCCGCTTTCTGACTTTTACCTTTATTTAGTTGCCATGAACACAAAACCTTGGGTTGCACTATATCCCAATGGTGAAGTTGCAGGCTATTTAGTTACGAATCAAAAGCAAGATCGTGTTACCGAAATATTCGCGGAAAATGATTCTGTTTTTTCCGCTATGATTTATCGCTGGTTTGCACAACGGGAAATTATTGAATCCACTGTTCTGCTTGCCCCATGGCAGGAAAGTTACGCACGTTTTCTTTCCGGTATTGCTGAAGAATATCATCTTGTTGACAACGGAAACTGGCGTATCTATAACTGGGAAAAAGTAATTGGCTCTCTCTTAACACTTAAAAACGCACAGCATAGTTTATATGAGGGTTCTCTTTCGATAGGAATAAAGGACTACGGTACACTCTATATCCGTGTTGCCAACGGAACAGTTGAATGCCGCAAAACAAATTTACATCCCGACATAGAATGGGATCCATTAACCGCTACTCGGGTTTTATTAGGGCATTTCCCAGCAACTTTTTCAACAGAAATTCCAGAGTCCTTAAAAGCACTTATCGAATCCTGGTTTCCTCTCCCACTATGCTGGCTGGTTCAAAATTACGTTTAAAAATTGAAAAAGAAGGGGGATATCCCCCTTCTTTTTCAACATATTTTGTTCATAAAAACTTTTGTCTTTTACTCAAGCCACTTCCCTCTGATTTTAGTTTTAGCCATCCAACAGTACAACAAAATTACACAATATATTTGATGGATTCAGTTTCCGTTTCTCCTTGAGAAAAAGCTCCGGTAATCATCATAGCAGCCGTATAAAGAAGAATGGAAACAGGATCATAAAAACTTCCTGGCTCTACTAGGACCTCCATCGGTTCCACTACTTTTCCTTCTGGATTTTCAACGGTACGCTGAAGAGAAACAATAGCACTGGTGTCACGGAAACTTGAAAATGTTACACTATCAAGAGATGACATGCCGCAAACAACCGTAGGTACATGTTGTTGAGCAAGCTTTTCGAGCTGTACAAAACTTGAAGAATGAGCTAGAGCAATTACATTTCCGGTAATATGAGAGAGTCCGCTTAAATCGGCACCTGGCTGAACAACCAGAATGGTCGGGCCTCCACTAATTTTGCTTAAACGTGAAGAATTTAAAAACAGAAGATCCTTTCCTTTTCCCGACATTTCAATCTGTTCTTCTTCAATCGCATATACCCGATAATAGCGTTTCAAATTTCTTTCAAAAATACGGATAAAACTATTGTCGTTTTTTTCACTATACAAGATGAGGGTTAACATCTACATCACCGATTCTAAAGAATATGATTATTATCTGCACCTCATTTCAATTTATCAATTTTTAAGGAAAACTTTCTATGCAACATAAATAAATAGCCGTCCGGTTGATTACACCGGCGGCTATTTATTCTTTAATTATTCAAAAACACAATTTTTAAAATCCACAATCTGCCCGGAAATATCATGTATAAAGCCACTGACCAAAGGACTGCTCACAAAACAATTTGTCTGATAAAAAAGCGGGAGAAAAACACCACTGTTTAAAATGAGCTGTTCTGCCTGACAATAGGCAGCCGCACTCTGTTCCATCGTCCCTCTTGATGCCTGCTTTAACAAATCCGACAGTCCTGGAATAGAAATACCGTAATTTTCCATTTCTTCAAACCGTGACAAAAAAGCAGCCGGGCTGTTATAATCTCCGCTAAGCTGCAAAACAGCGCAATCAAAATCACCTGAAGTCAGCCTTCGCTGATATTCATCTGTTTCCAAAAGTTCTACTTTAAAGTAAATTTTCAAATCCTTCTGCCAAACCTGAGAGACATAGGAAAACACCTGAGAGGCTGGTGTATCTGCCGGAATAATAACGGTAAGTTCCGTCAAATTTGAAACCTGCAGATTCGCAAATCCAGCCTGAGCAAATCCAGAAGCCTGTTCCGCATTATAAAAAGGAGCAGAAACATTTTTTGCTAGTTCTAAACGATAAGGCTTTTCAAGCATTGAAACAGCAGGCGGAATAATCGCGCTAGCAGATGTCAGATATTCAGGGAGATATTGTTCATAACTCGATCGATCTAAACCATAAAGTAGAGCATTTTTAATATTCCCATCTGAAAAAGTCTCACATTTCCCATTAATCAGAATTCCCCAAACCGAGTTACTGTTACGGTCAATATTAAACGCCATTCCAGAAAAAGATTCCATCATATTTCCATCAATTGCCATAGCGTCTATAGAACCGTTCTTAAATTCTTCTATCGTCTGCTTCTGATCACCTTGGATATAAAGACTTACCCCGCCATTATTCACCTGAGAAACTGAGTGATACTCCTCATTGCGCCGAAGGGCCAGGTAGTTCCCCTTTGACCATTCTTTTAAACGGTAGGCACCATTGGAAAGAATGGTTTCCTCTGAAAGCCCGTAACGTCCTTTTGTCTGAATAAAAAACTCCTGATTGCAGGGCATTGCCGCCGGTGTTGTCAAAAGAATCAAAAACATCGTATCCTGATAATCCAGATGAACCGTCAGCGTATATTCATCTTCCGCCACCACACCAAGAGTGCTTACTGGCGCTGTTCCCTTATGAATTTGTTCAGCATTTTGAATACAATACAACTTTTTAGCTGAAGACGAGCCGGTTTCTGGATTAAACAGTCTTTGAAAACCAAACACAAAATCGTCTGCCGTAACCTTACTCCCATCACTCCACCTTGCATCAGTACGCAGGTGAAAAACGTAGGTCAAACCGTCCGCACTGACGTCATAATCAGTAGCGACCCCCTCCGTCAACTTTCCGTCAGCTGTCAGCCGTAACAAACCTTCAAAAAGGTTTGTTACCACCAAAGCGGACTGAGGATCATCCGCAAGAGGAGGATCAAGATTGATCGGATCGGACGAAATATTATATTTGAGTAATTGATTTTTCTTGTCCGAATTACACCCTCCAAGAGGGAACACCATTAAAACCACCAGGCAGGCGGCTAAAATTTGTTTACAACGCAGCACTTGTCTCTTCCTTTATGATTACTATAAATTTAAAACTATAATCCAGCAAAACAAAACACAGTCATTTTTTGTAACTTTTTGTCAGTTGTCCTGCTCATTTTCTCCATCTCTGTCAGTTTGTATTATATCACACCATCATAAAAATACCAATTAACTTTTTTAAAATACTTCATGAAACAAACCATTTGAACATAAACTTATTTTATAGTATAATAAATTCGTTCAACAAAAGATAAAATGTTCTGTATTTACGTTTCAATATATAAATTTATATGAATTTGGAGTGACCGTTATGTGTGGAATTGTCGGCTATGTCGGCTTAAAAGACGCTGCGGACGTATTGATTGATGGTTTGCGTCATTTGGAATACCGTGGATATGATTCGGCAGGAATTGCTGTCTTTGAAAATGATCAAATTAGAACAGTTAAAACGCATGGACGTCTTGATGATCTGATAAAGAAACTGGAACAGGAAGGTTGTCCTGAAGGGCACTGCGGTATTGGACATACACGGTGGGCAACCCACGGAGAACCGTCAGACATCAACTCTCATCCTCACGGAAACAAAGTAGTCTCCATTGTTCACAACGGCATTATTGAAAACTATCTTTCCATCAAGGAATTCCTCGAAGACAAAGGTTACGTATTTGAGTCGCAGACTGATACTGAAACAATTGCAAAACTTTTGGATTACTATTACACTGGAAATCCATTGGAAGCGATCAGCGCAGTACTGGATAAAATTCAAGGATCTTATGCCCTGGGGATCATATTCAGAGATTTTCCTCAAAAAATTTATGCAACCAGAAAAGATAGTCCGCTGATTGTAGGTGTTGGAACCAACGAGAACTTTATTGCGTCGGATGTTCCTGCAATCCTTAAATATACCCGAAACTATTATTTGCTGGAACAGGGAGAAATTGCAGAGATCACGGCAGAAAACATTAAAGTTACCGATAGTTACGGGGAGATTTTGTCAAAAGAGCTTTTGACCGCAACGTGGGATTTTGAGGCTGCTGAAAAAGGCGGTTATCCCCATTTTATGATCAAGGAGATCAATGAGCAGCCAACCGCAATTGTCAATACTATTTCCCCCCGCATTAAAGACGGTCTTCCCTGTTTTCAGCTTCCTGGTCTTCCTGACATGGACTTTGGAAAGTACAAATCAATCCAGATTGTTGCCTGTGGAACAGCAATGCACGCTGGTATGATTGGGAAATATCTGATTGAAAAAGTAGCGCGGGTTCCCGTAAACGTTGATATTGCGTCGGAATTTCGGTACCGTGATCTTATTTTAAGTGACCAGGATCTTGTCATCGTCATTTCTCAGTCAGGTGAAACAGCAGATTCCCTGGCCGCGCTTCGGACAGCAAAACAGATTGGTGCCCACACCCTTGCAATTGTCAACACAGTGGGGTCGTCAATTGCGAGAGAGGCCGATGATGTTATCTACACGTATGCGGGTCTTGAAATTGCAGTTGCAAGTACAAAGTGTTACGCGGTACAGGTTGCTGTGATGTATTTGTTGGCTATACGGCTTGCGCTTTGTAACGGCCGGATAACCGAAGAAGACTCA
>CAUABB010000138.1 GCA_958427155.1 uncultured Oscillospiraceae bacterium
CATTACAAGCCGAACGCGCGCTGGGGGGAGAGTTATGCCTATCTTGCGAAAATCCTGTATCCGGAGCTTGCCGCCGAAATCGAGTAAGGGCCGCGCCGCCATGCTGGTTGCGCTTGCCGCGCTGCTGCTGGCTTCCGTTTTGCTGAGCCTGCTTTTTCTGCTGATAATGCTGCAGGAATTGCCCTTTTGGCCGCTTTGAGGGAAGAAAAACATGAATGACGCAAACTTTGTCACCGTATCTCAGGTAAACGAATATGTCAAAACCGTCCTGTCAGCTGATGAAAATTTGACAGGATTGTTTATTAGAGGAGAGATTTCTAACTTTACCCATCATTTAAAATCTGGGCATTTTTATTTTACTCTCAAGGATGAAAAAAGCTCTATTAAGGCTGTAATGTTTCGTGGAAGTGCTCGTTATGTAAAATTCAAGCCGGAAAACGGTATGAAGGTTGTTGTTTTTGGGAGTATTCGAGTTTTTGAACGAGATGGGATTTATCAAATTTACTGTGAGGACATGCAGCCCGATGGCATAGGGGCACTCTACATGGCCTTTGAACAGTTAAAACAAAAACTTGAAGGAAAAGGTTATTTTGATCCTTCTAGGAAAAAAGCTTTGCCGCCCTTTCCTCAAAAAATCACTCTAATTACCGCTCCGACTGGAGCCGCTCTTCAGGATATGCTCAGCATCATAGCCAGAAGGTTTCCTATTGTAGAGGTTCGGCTGATTCCTGTCTTAGTACAGGGAGAATTGGCTCCCAATTCAATCAGTTCAGCTTTTCAGTGGTTAAGTCAGCAACAGCATGATTTTACAGACCTAGTCATTTTGGCAAGAGGCGGAGGATCAATGGAAGATCTTTCAGCCTTTAACACTGAACAGGTTGCTGATGCCCTTTATCATTGTCCCTTTCCAGTCATTTCGGCTGTAGGACATGAAACAGATTTCACAATCGCAGATTTTGTAGCAGATCTTAGAGCTCCAACTCCTTCGGCCGCAGCAGAACTTGCAGTTCCAGATCGTAAATTCCTTTTGAATACTCTCGACAAGTATCAAACTTTATTGTATAATTATACATTATCTGCAGAAAACTGTTTAGAACAGAAACTAAAAGAACTGGAAAATCGAATTCAGCTTTTATCTCCTCAAAAAATACTGGAAATCCGCCAGGCGGAGTTGAAGCAGTGCCAAACGGGATTATCTTCTGGAATTAAAAATCAAATATCAAAATATGTCGGAACGTATTCTGCTCTGGTAGGCCTTCTTGAAGCTCTTAGCCCTCTTAAAGTTCTTACTAGGGGATATTCTATTACTTTCTTGGATAAAAAACCTCTTACTAATGTCACGGAGGTACCTTTGGGAGCAATAATTGAAACCAGATTGGATCATGGTGTAATTAAAAGCGAGGTAAAAGAAGTCAATGAGTAGCCGTAAAATGTCGATTGAAGGAGCTTTAGCTCGATTACAGGAAATTACTGAAGTTTTAGAACACGGTGAGTTATCGCTCGAGGAATCCCTTAAATTATATGAAGAAGGTATTAAGTTAACTCGTTGCTGTAAAAAACTTTTAAATGATGCTGAATTAAAAGTTACCGAATTGTCGACTGATTTAAAGCTGGAGGAATCAGAAACATGACGTTGGTTGAAGGAAAGCTTGCCCAATATGGGGAAATAATTCAAGAAGCTTTGAACTCTGCTCTTGCTGATTTTTCCACAGGTCGTCAGGAAATTGTTTATCAGGCTATGCGTTATAGCTTGATGGCAGGGGGGAAGCGTCTGCGCCCTATTTTAACATTAGAATTTTGTAAAATATTTGGAGGAAATATCGACGCCGCAATTCCGTTTGCTTTAGCCGTTGAAATGATACATGGCTATTCGCTGATTCATGACGATCTTCCTTGTATGGATGATGATGATTATCGCCGCGGACAGCTTTCCTGCCATAAAAAGTTTGGAGAGGCAAATGCTCTTCTGGCTGGAGACGCGCTTTTGACGGAAGCGTTTGGACAGATTGGAAAAGCGAAGTTGCTCCCTACTGATGTTTGTGTAAAAGCAGTAGCATTGTTATCCGAAAGAGCCGGTGCCGCTGGAATGGTTGGCGGTCAGGTTATAGATCTGGCCTATGAGGGGAAAGAACTTACCGAAGAAATCTTAATTAATATGTATCGCCTAAAGACCGGAGCTTTGCTTCGGGTGGCATGTGAGCTCGGCGTGCTGGCTGGAAATGGCGGAGATATTGCTTTAAAAAAAGCGGGACAATACGCGGAGGCACTTGGCCTCGCGTTTCAAATTGTTGACGATATTTTGGACGTAACCGGAAACCAAGAGGTGCTTGGCAAACCGATTGGAAGTGACCAAGAAAGTCAAAAAACTACCTTTGTAACGCTGTACGGAGTGGAAAAAGCTAAAAAAATAGCTGCAAAATACACGGAAGAAGCGAAAAAAATTGCAGCTGAATTTCCAAATAATGTTTTTTTGTTAGAGCTTACTAAATATTTACTGGAACGTGATCATTAAAAGCAGGGAGAATGTATGGCTGATTTATTGGGGCTTTTGAGCAACTATGTTTTAATTACCGCGCTGATCGGTTGGGGAACTGCCCAGGTATTAAAGACGGTAATTGCCGCAATTACAACAGGCAAGTTTGACTGGAGCAGGATGGTTGGAGATGGCGGAATGCCCAGCTGCCATTCCGCCTGTGTTTGTGCCTTGGCTCTTGCAGTTTCGCGCAAACTCGGTTTTGCTTCTCCTGAATTTGGCATTGCGTTTATTTTTGCTGTAATTGTAATTAACGACGCGATGGGGGTACGAAGAGCCGCCGGGGAACACGCTAAGGTATTAAATAGAATGATGGAAAAAGAGCAGCAGTCCGACATTGATTATTTTACAGATGATGAAGAAGATCCAAAAGAGTTGAAAGAATTTTTAGGGCATACACCACTTGAAGTGCTTTGTGGGGCTCTGCTTGGAATCATAATTGCAATGATAGTACCAGTTTTTTAACCGGGAAATGGTAGGTGTTGGGTTTTCATGAGTTACAGCTTATTAAACCAAATACAGTCTCCGCAAGACGTAAAAAAGCTTTCGGACGAGCAGTTAAAACAACTTTGTAAAGAAATTCGTTCTTTTCTGGTAGAATCGGTCTCTAAAACTGGGGGACATCTTGCTTCAAATTTAGGCGTCGTTGAACTGACTGTAGCGCTCCACAAAGTTTTTGATTGTCCAAACGATAAAATTGTATGGGATGTTGGTCATCAAAGTTATGTTCATAAACTTTTAACCGGCCGAAAAGGGCAGTTTGATCGCTTACGTAAAGAAAACGGGATTTCAGGATTTCCGAGGCATTCGGAAAGTGAATATGATGCTTTTATTGGCGGCCATGCAAGCAATTCAATTGCTGCCGCTTATGGTATTGCAAAGGCCAATACACTTCAGGGGAATAACCATCATGTAATTGCTGTGATAGGAGATGGCGCCCTGACTGGAGGTTTGGCTTATGAGGGAATCAATAATGCAGGCAGGAGCAAAGATAATCTCATTGTGATTCTTAATCATAATGATATGTCAATTTCAAAAAATGTGGGTGCTTTTGCAAGGTATTTGGCAACAATCCGTTCAAAGCCTTCTTATTTACAAGCCAAAAAAAACATGGAAAGCGTACTTGATAAAATTCCGGTAGTCGGAAAACCTTTTAAAAGTACTCTAAAGGCTTCAAAATCCGCCTTGAAAAATATGATTTATCACAGCAACCTGTTTGAAGACTTTGGATTTAATTATTATGGGCCGATTGACGGACATAATATGGAAGAGTTAACCGATGTTCTAAAAGCTGCTAAAAGTAGCAAAGGTGCTGCTTTTATCCAAGTGGAAACAATAAAGGGGAAAGGTTACCAATTTGCTGAAGAGAACCCAGGAGCTTATCATGGAGTCTCCGCTTTTGACGTTGTAACAGGAAATCCGGATATTGCTCATTCCAATAGTTTCTCAACAGTAGCAGGTAAAACTCTGACCACTCTGGCAGATTCTGATCCGCGTATCTGTGCCATTACTGCCGCAATGAAATACGGAACAGGACTTCAGTTTTTTGCCTCTGCTCATCGTGACCGTTTTTTTGACGTGGGTATCGCAGAAGGGTTTGGCGTTACCTTTGCTGCTGGTCTTGCAAGTAACGGTATGATTCCAGTTTTTGCAGTTTATTCTACCTTTTTACAGCGCTCTTATGATCAGATTATTCACGATGCGGCTATTGAACGTCAGCATATCGTTTTAGCTATAGACCGAGCAGGGGTTGTTGGGGATGATGGAGAAACGCATCAAGGAATTTATGATGTTGCTTTTTTAAGTTCTATTCCTGGAATTACCATTCTTTCGGCATCGTCTTATCACGAATTGCGATGGATGTTAAAAAGGGCTGTGTATGATTACGAAGGAGTCGTAGCGGTGCGTTATCCGCGTGGAGCTCAGCCAAAAGAAGATGATAATGTCGCTGTAGCTCCGGCGTTGTTTCAATATCAGTTTTCAGGCGATCCGGCAAGTGTTTTGCTTGTAACCTATGGGCGTACGATCCATGCCGTTACCAAAGCTGCAGAATGCCTAATCCGACAGGGAATAGGAGTATCCATTCTCAAGTTAAATCAAATCCATCCCATTCCGGAAGAGGCCGTAAAAAACGCCTTCTCTCATCCTCGCATCTTTTTCTTTGAAGAAGGAATTAAAGACGGTTCAATTGCACAGCAACTTTTAACACAATTGAAAGAAATTGGGTTTCAAGGTGATT
>CAUABB010000139.1 GCA_958427155.1 uncultured Oscillospiraceae bacterium
GGTCTCTCACCCTTTTTGTGAATCAGTTAGAGCCGGAGGATGGTTATCGAATTTATATTACAGTCCGAACCGACAGGAAAGGATAATTAGAAAATATTTTTAAAGAGTGGTCTGAAGAAAGCAAACTTTTAAAACTGGTATAGAAAACAGGATGGCTTAAATCAGCCATCCTGTTTTCTATATATCACGGCAATCTACCAAAAATATTTTTTTGGTTTTAGCGCTGTTTTACAGAAAATATTTTGAAGTATCATTACCCCTTTTTGAAAGCTATCTCTATACAATATCCGTGATAGTGACAGTGAGGGCATTTCAGCTTTCGCGTTTTTGGCGTGTGTTTAGAAAATAGAAAGTCTTTTAAAGATGGTTTAAACCATGTGTTGCATTCCGGGCAGATGTAGTTTGTATTCTTGAAATATATCCAAGTCATTAGGATACCTAATAAAATGACGAAAGGGATACCAATAACAAAGGGAAGCCATACCCCAGTTGCAATCCATAAGATTAATGCCCCCAGCTGAATGATATCCATAATGACGCCAAGTATCAACATCATGGTGTGCATTTTTCTGAGCTCTTTTTTGCTGCTCATTAGTTGTTCTATGTCGTCTATAGAGTCTACTGGTATTCCATTTGACTCGCGTATCCTTTCTTTGATGAGACTGATTGTTTCCAGTTGTTTTTGCTTATCGGCAATGTCTTGTTTAAGTAGTTGTGATTGTTCGTCCAGTAACAGTGTGAGAACTTTCTGAGGAGATTTGCTGCTTAAAAGTCCCTTAATGGAATTAAGTGAGAGCCCTAGAAACTTTAACATACAGATAAGGCGCATTGTATTTAAATCGTCTTCAGAATACAGACGACGTCCACCTTCCGTAAGCTTTGTGGGCTTTAGTAACCCTTTGGCGTCATAAAATTGTACGGTTCGCACGGATATTTTGCATCGTTTAGCGATCTCTCCAGTTGTGTATTGCGACATAGAATACACCTCCTTGTTTAGAAGATACATGATTACGTAACGTCATAATCAATAGGTTACGTAAGAAGATTTTTTTATTTCTTTAAAATATATTATTTTATTCAACGTTTTTCAAGGAATATAAAAAGTTGGCTATCTTTATTTATTTTTCTTCCGGCGAAATATTTTGAGGTTCAAAATGCTGAAAACCGCAGCCGTGGAATTTCCACGACTGCGGTTTTTTGTTGTAACAGATGAGTATAGTGCCGTTATCATTTATTTTAAGCTAAAATATTTTCTTGGATTATGATTCATCTAAAACATCATATAAGAAGTTAATAGCTTCAACCATATCTATACCGTTGTGCCCTTTTTCGGGTTCAAAATGCAGAATTACTTCAATGTTATTATATTCTTTTATAGACGTCATTGTTTCTGCATTTTTTAAAAATGGAACCAACTGGGTAGAATTATCTGCCGCTGAACACAAGTTGACATGCATATAGATTTTGGGAACATAGTGGTGTTTTTCAAAAGTATCCAAAATACTAAACCTTTCTTTATAGTTCAACGCATCGCTAATATTATCGAAAGAAAATGTGATAACGGAATTTAATGCATCTTTAAAAATCCAATTTCTCACATCAAGTTGGGCATTGTCTGCTACTACCTTTGCGCCCTTTAAATAGACTCCCATAATAATTGATAAATATCCGCCCGCCGACGTACCATAAATTACAGTATCCTCAAGATGAATTCCCATCTTATTTATAATTTGTTTCAAAATAAGACTGCTGTTTTCAAGATAATAATTTTCGTTTTTGCCGATCCCCCATCCAATTTGTAGAAAACTGTTGAGATACAAGGTGGGATCCATACAAAATACGGAGGATGTTTTTAGGATATTCGCCCAGCTGTGTCTTTGAAATACCGGTACGGAAACATTTCCTTCCGCCACAGCACCATTATTGAAAACAATGAGTTTATTATTATCACTTCTTCGGTTAATTAGATATTCGTAAGGAACACCATCTTTTATGACTCTTAACATATACAGATAATCTACTTGGATTTGATATTTTTCCAATTCATAGTCGTAAATGGTAATCTCCGGATAGGGTAATTTTTTTATTTTGGTATTTAGACGCGATTTTTGTATTGCCTTTTCAATTAGATCCACAGTTTTTCTGACTTCTGTTTTGATATCATATTCATTTCCAATATCAAAAAAGTCCCTGTATCCACCATATTTGTTTAAATACCTGATTAAAACGGAAGCAAGTTCTTTTTCATTATAATTTATTAAATCACCACAATTGTATTTTTCTATCAATTCTTTTGCCACCCCCACGTCTGTTGAAATAATAGGAGTATTCAGCATGACGCTTTCGACCAAAACAAGACTAAACCCTTCGCTGAGTGATGTTAACACGGTAGCAGTACTGTTTTTGATATAAGGATACGGATTTTCGATAAAGCCAAGTATTTTTACATTCTCTTCAAGGTTGTTTTCTTTGATATATTTTTCAAGTTTAGGCCTGTCCTCGCCATCTCCCAGTAGATAAATGATGAAATCATTCCGTTGCTTTTTAACTTCCTTTGCGGCTTTTAATAACAGCATCTGGTTTTTGTTATAGTCTAATCGTCCCAGTGTGGTAAACAACATTTTGTCGGGCCGATCGATCTTTTTCTGACTAAGCAGTTTTATTTTTTCGGTGTCAACGGAGTTTGAAATTTTTACAACATTTTCTGTGATCCCAAATAATTCTGCCAATGTCTGCTGTACGATATCAGAGATAACCGCAATAAAATCAAAGCATTTTAATACATTCGCCTGCATTTCATACTCTTGTTTTACCTGCTTATATTGACTTGTGTCTTTATCGAATTTTTTATAATCTAATTCGCGCATATCGCCTCTAATCCAAAGAATTTTTGTACCACCTTTGATATAGGAAGCAAAATAGGACGGTGCATTATGATTGCACGCAATAATGCAATCATATTTTTCATGAATCAGCTTATTAAATTGAAGAGGATTGGCAAGTAGATTATAGTAATTGTCTAATGCCTGCTGTTCGTTAAAATTTTCTGCTGTATAATCAATTAAAGAATCTAATATTTTAATATTACTATTAAAAATTGAATTATTTGAATTTTTAAACAAAGGCAAAACATTGATATCATATTTTGTTTGGTCCATACGATTCAAAACATCTGCCAAAGATTTTTCTGTGCCGTAACCGTATGATATACTCCATGTTATAAACAATAATTTTTTCATGTTATCACCCCATATCAATTATATGAGGGGTACCGAATACATGTGTAAAATTTGTAAAAATTTGTAAAAATAGGAACCAGTATACAGACATATACATATTTATAGTACTGAATTTCTATATTTCCATTTTATAAATTTGCTCTATATGAGGTGTAATTCATGATTAAATTATGGAAAAGAGTTAAGGAAATAATAAGAAGTATCTGTATTGTAGATCGGTTTCTAATAATTTTTATGTTGGTTTTATTTTTTTATATGGTATTTCATCTTTTTACGGGGATAAGTGATTCTCAAGATACCAATACAATTGATGTTATTGTCAGAACTTCTCTTGCTGCTATTTTTGGATATTTTATAAGTAGTAATTTTGCAAGAGCAGATTTGTCGACTGCGCCGCAAAATACAGAAAATCCTAACATAAATGTAAATGCAATTTCCGACCCTCACGTCCAAAATCAAATTGGCTTTCAGGCTTCTATGGCCTCATCAAGCGAAGAATTGGGCAGAATATCTTTCTCTGAAAGTTCATCCACTCCTATAAAATATTGTAGTAAAATTCAGGTATTTGTTGTATCGATGATCGGACTAATTTCTTTAATAATTCTTTTTATAACAAGGTGTTTTTGGGATGCTACGCCTGAGCTTACAGCAATGATATCTCAGCTTAGAGATTTCGTATCTGCCTGCATTGGATTTCTTGTCAGCTGTGGGAAAAATACGGCAGGTTAAACAACGATACTCTAGGACTATAAACATTAGACCTAATGTTGTTTATTATAAAATTTGACAGGAAAGCCGGACTAATCGTCTGGCTTTCCTGTCATCTGTTTTTTAAATCCTGCGTGGCCGGATTATCAATCAGTTTTCCGTTTTCTGTAAATCTTGAACCATGACAAGGACAATCCCAGGTATGTTCAAAAGGATTCCATTTTAATGCACATTTTAAATGGGAACAACGTTTAGTTGTAGGAATCAACAGATTGAAAATCGCTTCAAAAGCGTTAACAGCCAATTGTGGACGAAGCATGGTTCTTGACGGAGAGAACATTTCCGCATATGGATTCTGTTTCCCTTGAACTAAATCGCTTAATATCATTGCAGAAACCATGGAAGAAGTCATCCCCCATTTATTAAATCCGGTGGCAACGTATAAATTTGCTGTACTGGCAGAATAAGTGCCAATATACGGAACACGATCGAGTGTCATACAGTCTTGAGTTGCCCAGTAATATTTTTCTGTTGCGTTTGGGTAATACTGTTGCGCAAAGTTGCGCAGTTCATTCCAACCTCCCCCTTTTTTTCCGGTGCGATGACCTCCTCCTCCGACGAGCAATAGATTTTCATGATTTCGAAAAGACATTCCATTTTGCGCCTCATCTACGTAGATTCCGTTTACATTCAGAGCATTTTCAAGCGCAAGTACATACGACCGATGCTGATACATTTTGAGAAAATAACTGCCGTGTTTATTCAAAAATGGAAAGTGGGTAGCCACAATAAT
>CAUABB010000140.1 GCA_958427155.1 uncultured Oscillospiraceae bacterium
CGCTGTATACTTCGCAGTGACAGATTTAACGCATTCCTGAATAGCGGGATTTACGATAATCGCTTCAAAACTGGTGCCGACGTTTTTGTAAAGGCTTGCGGAATTTTCTTTCCCCACACGGTAGTTTAAAGCGATAACACTGGAAACAGTCTGCAAATCCTTGGAAGCGCTTGAGCATTCTACCTCTGTTTTTAGAACACGGTTATCCATGACGACAACATTGGTGACAAAGGGAACCTTAAAATGCATTCCCTCCGGCAAAACATCATCGCCAACCGCTCCCAGCGTGACTTTAACGCCGGTATGGCCGGCGGGAACGACAACGATTGAAAAAGCGCAGATTATACCGGCTAAAATGATGATCGCGAGAGCGAGAATCCATTTCTTTTTGTCTTTTAGTTTTTCCATTTTATACTCCATTCCGCCTTATTTTGGCTACTTTCATCCTTTGAGGGGCGTGGACCGAAAAAACAGCTGTTTTCCCATGGTTCCGGTTTTCCCCTCTTTTTATTACGCCTCTTTTCTGAGGTTGGAATCATTATAGCATGAGTTGATTGAAAATCCAAAGACAGGCCGCGGCAATGGCGGCGTTTGGAGTGCTGAAAACGCTGCTTTTTATTGGCGTATATCTCTCTTATGCACAGAATCTCTCGCTTATTCTATTTTATTCGCTGTTTTTCAAAATATTGGTTTCACGTCTATTGAACTACAGATGCTTCTACCTTAAAATTGAGTTTTTGCCGGTACATTATTTGTTGTTTTTAGCAATTGGCGCAGAAGTCGGGCAGGGAAAAAGAGCTTGAAAACAAAAAGATGCGGATTTATGAACCCACATCTTTTTGAATAGAAGTTAAAAATCATACCAGTTTTACGGTTTAATACCCCAACGGTTCTCCGACCAAAATTACTTTAATACGGTCTTTGGTTCTCTGCGCTGCGGAAACCACATAACTGCAGCACATTCTGCCAGGGGATTGACAGCCAGCGGTCATTTCAGAAGCTTTTCCCAGAGTGCAGGAAACGCACTCTCCGGTTTTTTCACAGGGTGTTCCGGTGTGAAGACGGCATCCGTTAGCCGGCGCCGCAATTTTTTTCACCCGTATAATAGCGTCCTCAAGGCTGGGAACAATTTTATTGAGACCTGCAACAACAATAACTGATTTGGGTCCAAATACAATGGCGGCGACACGGTTGGAGTTTCCGTCCACGTTAAATAGCTCGCCGTTTTCGGTAATGGCGTTCGCGGAAGTCAGAAATGTATCTGCGGAAAAGGTTTTTCTGTAAATTTCCTCAATATTCTCTCGGGAAAGTCCCGCCTGATCCCGGTCTAAAAATTTATATTTTCCGCTGGACATCAAAGCGCGTATACCGCATTCCCGAAGAGTCATACTCCCGCCGCAGGAGATGATTTCCCCTTCCTTAAGAATAGATTCTACAATCGTTACGGCGTCCTCTTTCGTGGGAGCGTAGTAGGGTTTCATATTATTTTGTTCCAAGCTTTTCATGGTTTTTTGAATCCGCAGCTCCATTACTTTTTTACAGTTCTCGTCCATTGTTTCTTCTCCTTTCCAATACGATTTCGGCCGATCCTTCCTTAAGGATAACAAAGAAATTATTTTTCTGCAACCGGAATAAAATATTTTTCAAAAAAGACTTGACTTTTAATAAAAATAGTTTAAACTATTAATTAGTAATAATTATTAATAAGGAATGATTTTTGTTTATGCAAGGAAGAAATACAGTTCAGCGGCAGTTGGTTTATCGGGCTGTCCAAGACCTTGCTTGTCATCCTACGGCAGATGATATATATGATAAAGTTGTAGCCACTCATCCGTCAATCAGTAAGGGGACGGTTTACCGAAACTTAAATAAATTAGTGGAAGACGGCCTGTTGCAGCGGATCTCGGTTCCTGGCGGCGCTGACCGTTACGACGCTACCTTAATGGCACATTATCATGTTTGCTGTAAAATCTGCGGCGCGTTTTGTGATATTGATTATCCATATCTGCGCTCCCTGAATGGTGAAGTGGAGAGGGATACTGGCTATCAATTAGATAAACATGATATTGTTTTTACGGGGATCTGCCCCAAATGTATGTCGTTAAATGTCCGAAAGGACGTTAAACATTAAATAAAAAACAGAAGGAGTATGAGAGTATGAGCAGATTAAAAGGAACTAAAACAGAAGCAAACCTGATGACTGCGTTTGCAGGTGAATCCCAGGCTAGAAATAAGTATACATATTACGCGTCTAAAGCTAAAAAGGAAGGATATGAGCAGATTGCTGCTCTTTTCCTTGAGACTGCAAATAACGAGAAGGAACATGCTAAAATTTGGTTTAAGTTGCTTCATGATGGAATTGCAGATACTGCAACCAATCTGGAAGATGCGGCGGCAGGCGAAAACTATGAGTGGACCGATATGTATGCCACTTTTGCCAAAGAAGCTAAAGAAGAGGGCTTTGATGATATCGCTTTCCTGTTTGAAGGAGTTGCAAAGATTGAAAAGGAGCACGAGGAACGTTACCGTGCGCTGCTTAAAAATGTCAAAGATGGCCTTGTCTTCTCCAGAGACGGCGATCAGATTTGGCAGTGCTCCAATTGCGGCCATATTGTAATCGGCAAAAAAGCTCCTGAGGTATGTCCGGTTTGTGCGCATCCCCAGGCTTATTTCCAGATCCGCGCCAACAATTATTAATAGGGAATAGAGTTCCTTTTTTAAGATTGTTTGATATGAAAAGTCGCCGTGAGGCGACTTTTTCTTTTTTGGTAGAGGAAATAGAGAGGAGAGTTTATCTTTATCTTTGCCTTTTTGAAGATGCTATAAAGGGGACGGCCTCAGCCATCCCCTTTATAGGACTATTAAAACTTATAAAAAACTCACACCGTTATGAACCGAATTTTTCACGATAATTTTTAATGCATTCCTCGATAATTTTGACTGCAGTTTCACGTCCCTGCACTTCATCTACCGCGGTTTCCTTTCCTTCAAGAGATTTGTAAACCGAAAAGAAATGACGCATCTCCTCAAAAATATGAGAGGGGAGCTGATTAATATCATTATAATCTTTATAGGTAGGGTCTCCAAAAGGAAGGGCTATAATTTTTTCGTCCCGTCTGCCTCCATCAATCATAGAAATAACACCAATGGGAAAACTTCGTACCATGGTAAGAGGCACAACCGGCTCTGAACAGAGAAGAAGAACGTCGAGCGGATCTCCGTCATCAGCATAGGTGCGGGGGATAAAGCCGTAGTTGGCCGGATAATGGGTTGATGTGTAAAGAATACGATCCAAGATTAAGAGGCCTGTTTCTTTGTCAAGTTCGTATTTGTTTTTGCTGCCTTTTTCAATTTCAATGACACTGATAAAGTCATTGGGACGGATTCGATCCGCCTTTATGTCATGCCAGATATTTCCCATATAAACCTCCATTTTTAAAGAGTTGATACAGTCTCTGTTTTTCTCCCTTTTTGGTACAAGAAGCGTTTGAAAAAGATCGCGAACATAATGCTAGTGGTGGTAGCCGCCCCAATATCTGCAATTGGCTCGGCGACAAAAATACCGATCGTCCCCATGAAGAGGGGAAGGAGAAGTGCGAGTGGGATCAACAGGATAATTTTACGCAAAAGGGCGAGAAAGATTGAAATTTTTGCCTGCCCAATTGCTACAAAAGATTGTTGACAAGCCGTTTGTGCCCCCATAGCCCAGATGCCGGCAATATAAACCCGCATACAGGCACAGGTTGTATCCACTAATTCCGGATCACTGTTAAAGATTTGAACAACTAACTGAGGAAAGATTAAGATAAAGGCACAGACAGAGCAGGAAAAAATTAGACAACAAGTTAGTAGAAGACGAAAGGTTCGTTTGACCCGATCAAATTGATGTGCACCAAAATTATAACTGATAATTGGTTGAGCACCTTGTGTTAAACCCTGCATGGGCATCATAACAACCTGCATCACGCTGCCGATAATCGTCATGGCACCAACATAAAGGTCACCACCATAGTGCTGAAGGGAGGCGTTTAGGGTGATATTTACTAAGCTTTCGGTTGATTGCATGATAAAAGGGGACAAACCAAGCGCCAGAACCGGTCCAACCAGCTTGAAATCAACTTTCAGATTTTTAAGTTGGAACCGAAGGATACTTTTTTTACTGAGCAGAAAACCCAGAACAAAAAACGCGGAGAGACCTTGAGAAATTACCGTCGCAATCGCGGCCCCTTTTACATCCATGCCAAACACGAAAATAAAGATCGGATCAAGGACAATGTTAAAAACAGCGCCGATTAAGACACTGACCATCCCGATTGTGGAGAAGCCCTGTGTTGTGATGAAACAGTTCATGCCAAGAGCCATTTGGACGAAGATGGTGCCGGTCAGATAAATTGTCAGATAATCATCCGCATAGTTAATAGTATCGTCACTCGCGCCAAAGAGGTAGAGAAGTGGCCGTTTAAAAATTAAAAACAGAGCGGTTAGGATAATGGAAATGGCCACGAGAAGGGTAAAACAGTTTCCCATAATCCGTTCGGCAGAAGCGTTATCTTTTTCGCCCATCCGGATCGCGGTAATTGGTGCACCACCCATTCCAACCAGGATGGCAAAAGCTGAAATTAAAATAATAACGGGAAAGGTAAGCCCAACTCCGGTCAGCGCGGTTTTGCCGATCCCCTCAATATTACCGATATACATTCGATCTACAATATTGT
>CAUABB010000141.1 GCA_958427155.1 uncultured Oscillospiraceae bacterium
AATCTGAAACATAAAAAGCACCTCCCACGGGCTGTTTAAAAGCTGTAGAAATTGCAAAAACGTAAAAGCGGCCGCGGACAAAAAAGTCCTGCGGCCACTCTCTGTGACAGTTTTTATAAAAAACAGAAACGGAAGTGCAGCCCAGTTTATCAACCAATACTGAGCTTCAAATTTTCGCCAACAATTCCAACGTAAGCGCCATCTTTAGCCATGCCACTGTCCGGATGGGCAATTACCCATTTGTTTTTCATAAGCAGGAGTTTGTCTTCGTTATTTTTAGCAGAAACAGAACCGCTAAGTGGGGTATTGGTATCACGAGGCAGCACAACAACACACTGATAGCCGTTTTCATTAACCATGCAGGGAGCAAAGTGCAGAGTTGGACCGTAAAACTCAACCGCAGTTCCAGCCTTGATATAAAAAGCCTCTACTTTAGCGGAATCATATACATTATCTTCAATATCGCTCAACGTGCCAAGCAATACCACCAAATCAGTAACCGCCAAATCAACTTCGCTTCCCTTATGGTATTCAAGTGCATCAAGACTTGAGGTGCTTCCGTTACAGTACCCTACCTGTACCGGCATTTCTCCGTAAAAATTAAAGGCAACCTCTTTTGTGACAGAAAAAGCCTCCATTTTTTCATCAGACGGGATATAGATATTGCCGTCTTTTGGAATCGGAGTATTCGTTTTCATGTACTCAATATAATCAGAAAAATCATACCCCGTAATAATCTGTCCATATTTTTTGAAAGCGGAATCCTCCACCGGTAAAATCTTTAAACCTGGATTTGCCTTCTGCATTTTTTCAATCATATTCGTCACTCCTGTTCTAATATCAACCGACCTACCTGAAACTAAAACCTAAAACAGCAGGTCTTTTACTCAGTATAACGGGGAGATATTTTCTTGTCAATTCAAAAAACCACTAAAAAAGCTGCTCTGTTTTTAGGCGGTTTACAGTAGAAACTGCTGCAAACCCTAAGCAGATATCCTTTCTAAACAAAGAATGCCGACATACTTTTAATTTTCTTCTGCCCAAATAATTTAAAGAATGAAATGCACTAGAATAACAAACCCGCTCTCCATTTCTCAGCTTCCTTTAAAAATTGAGCTATAAGCTGTTGTTTTCCTGCAGTATAACATTTTCGATCGTTAGGGTACTGTAATGCTAGCTTTTGTTTATTAGCGTCATACTTTTTCGCTTTTTCGGGAAAATAATTAAGATAATCTCGAAAATTGATATAGTGATTCCACTCTTTCCCATTCCATTGAACAACATGAATGTGATGTGTACGAGTGTCCTTTTCAAAATCACCTGTTACAAATAAAAGCTGCCCTGCAACGTCTTCCCCACGGAATACGATACCATGCTGGCTCAATCGTTCCGACTCAGAGCTGATTTCACTTAAATCATAAACACCAACAACAAGGTCGATAATTGGTTTTGCGTGGATTGTAGGGATTGCCGTACTGCCAATATGCTGAACATCAACGACTTTACTCCCCAACAATTTTTTTAATAATTTTATCATAAGACCCGCATTCTCTACCCATTCTTTTTGGTGAGGCAGTAATATAACCGTTTCTCTTTTTAATCCCAACGCCAGGTGACCCTCCCCTCCTGAATTCTGATTTAGCTTCTGATTGCTGATAATCCATCACAGAAAAATGCAATCAGGAGACCCCTGATTTCTTAATGGTTCTACGTACAGAAACAGGCGACAAATAAAAATATCTGCCGCCTAAAATAATCTTATAAATTTTTAAAATCTCTCCTGTAACCTATTTTAAAACGGAGCAGTATCTGGATCTTTTCCAATCCTTCCGTAAACTTCAAGAGAGCTGATCTTTTTGAAATCTTCAGCATCTAACGCAAAGTCGAAAACCTCTGCGTTTTCTACCATCCGCTCAAAATGATTTGATTTTGGAAGAGGAAGCACATTTTTATCAAGGGCCCAGCGCACACAAACCTGCGCGACTGTTTTCCCATGTTTTTGGGCAACTTCTTTAAGAACCGGATACTGAAACGCCTTTCCCTGAATTAATGGTCCCCAGGATTCCACCTGAATATTTAACTTTTGACAATAATCCAGTAAGTCCTGATGCGGAAATTGCGGATGTATTTCCAACTGATTTACCATTGGCTTAACCTCAGCAGTTTCAAGCAATGCATCAATATGGGGTTTCCAAAAATTACTGAGACCTATCGCTCTTACCTTTCCAGCACGATAAAGTTCTTCAAACGCACGCCAGGTTTCGGCATTTTTTTCTTTATAATTTTCCCGACAAACCAGAGGTGCTGGCCAATGGATCAGATAGAGATCCAGATAATCAAGGCCCAATTTTTGAAGTGAAAGGTCAAAGGCTTCTATCGTCGCTTTGTAGCCGTGATGATGATTGCCAAGCTTAGAAGTAACAAAGAGCTCTTCACGAGGAACGCCACACCGGCGAATACCCTCTCCTACCCCCTCTTCATTATCATAACGATGTGCCGTATCAATATGGCGATAACCTGCCTTGACAGCGTTGACCACTGAATCAGCTACAGTTGCCCCGTTTGGCGTTTTAAATGTGCCGTAACCAATACAGGGAATTTTTACGCCGTTATTTAACGTATAGCAGTCTGATAATTTCTGAAACATATTAGATCGCTCCTTTTAAAAATGATTGCTAAAACTTCCCGGCTTTAAAGCTATTATATCATACTCACAGCAAAATGGCTGATATTTTTATAATAAATCTGCAAATAAATCCATCAGTCTCACGAGAAAATTTCTATTCGAAAACACGCCATCTTTTATGAAAAAATGGCGTGTTTCCGTCTTAAAAAAGTCTTAAAAACCGGTATAATAAAAGTGAAAATTCAACGTGATATAAATCATCTTTTAAAGGGGGAAGCTAAAAATGTATGATATGAAGCCATATTTAAATACGATTAACGAAGTTATCCAACGCGGAAAATTTAAGGACACCTGGGAATCTCTACAGCAATATCAGGTACCTGAATGGTATCAAAAAGCAAAATTTGGAATTTTTATCCATTGGGGCATTTATTCCGTACCGGCGTTTGGAAGCGAATGGTATTCCCGGAATATGTATCTCCAAGGAAGCCCGGAATTTGAACATCATGTTAAAACATATGGCTCTCAAAAAGATTTTGGATATAAAGATTTTATTCCGATGTTTACAGCAGAACAGTTTTGTCCCGAAGAATGGGCAGAGCTTTTTAAAAACGCAGGAGCAGAATATGTTGTTCCAGTCGCCGAACATCACGATGGATTTCAAATGTATCAAAGCGAAATCTCACACTGGAATGCTTTTGAAATGGGCCCCAAAAAAGATGTCCTGGGAGATTTAAACCGGGAATTTCAAAAAAGAGGTTTGATAAACGGTGCTTCATCTCACCGTATTGAACATTGGTTCTTTATGGGACACGGAAAAGAATTTGACAGCGATGTTAAGGAGCCTATGAAACGCGGAGACTTTTACTGGCCTGCCGCGGAAGAAAAAGATCTCCAGGATCTTTTCAGTCAGCCCGCTCCCACCCAAGAATTTTTAGAAGACTGGCTGGTACGTACCTGTGAAATAGTCGACCGTTACCGTCCTAACATTCTTTATTTTGATTGGTGGATTCAACACAGCTCCGCTAAACCTTATTTAAAAAAGCTTGCTGCTTATTATTATAACCGTGCAGAAGAATGGGGGAAAAAGGTTGTTATTAACTATAAACATGACGCATTCATGTTTGGTACAGCTGTAGTAGATATTGAAAGAGGACAATTTGCGGATGTAAAGCCTTATATTTGGCAGACTGATACCGCAGTCGCATTAAACTCATGGGGATATACGGAACGAAATAACTACCGGCCGGCAAATGAAATCATCTGCGATTTGGTTGATATCGTTAGTAAAAACGGACGGCTTCTTCTTAATATAGGTCCAAAAGCAGATGGAACTATTCCAAAGGAAGATCGAGAAATTCTTTTAAAAATTGGAGAATGGCTTAAGATAAATGGTGAGGCCATTTATGGATGTAAAGTTTGGAGACAATTCGGCGAAGGTCCTACAAAAGTATTAGAAGGTCAATTCTCTGATGGTATTAAGAAAGATTTTACTTTTCAGGATATTCGATATACGATGAATGGCAGTAATCTTTATGCTACTGTTTTAAAATCCAATCCCAAGGGAAACTACAGCTTTAAGGCTTTGGGGGAACGCGACGCTTCCAGTAAGCCCAACTTTCATGGCATCATTCGCAATGTACAGGTATTAGGATTTAACATAAAGCCGGAATGGGTTCGTACAGAAGAAAGTCTGGATCTTAAAGCTCCTGGAATTGAAACAGAAAATCCCATAGTATTTAAATTTGAACTGGAATAAAAAAGCGTCCGCATAAGCGGACGCTTTTAACTTTATGAAAGCGAAAAATTAATCTTTAACACATTTTAGAAATTCAAAATTATGTTAAGCGTTTTCCGCGCTTTCCAGCGGTTTTTTAGAGAAAAATACCATAAAATGATTTTTCAACTTTCGATCAAAAAATTTCACGGCCACACCGGTCAACAACGCTGAAATAATCGTTCCCTCTCTTGTTCCCACAATCGTAAAATCAAAAAATAATAAGGATAAAATAAGAGAAGCGAAAACGCATAAAACGTCAAAAGCAATTTTTACATTCCCAAATTCTTTGTTAATTG
>CAUABB010000142.1 GCA_958427155.1 uncultured Oscillospiraceae bacterium
CGATGTTCTTGAAATGACAGTGGAAGAAGCTTTGACCTTTTTCGATTCTTTGCCAAAAATAAAAAGAAAATTACAGAAGTAGTATGATGTCGGTTTGGGGTATATAAAAGTGGGACAACCTGCCACCACCCTTTCCGGAGGAGAGGCGCAAAGAGTAAAACTGGCTACCGAGCTTTCCAGGCGCGGGACTGGAAAAACGCTTTATATTTTAGATGAACCTACAACCGGCCTTCATACCGCTGATGTTCATAACTTGATTGATGTTCTTCAGAAACTTGTAGACGCTGGGAATACAGTTGTAGTTATTGAGCATAATTTAGATGTAATTAAAACTGCTGATTATATTATTGACCTCGGTCCGGAGGGCGGAGACCGAGGAGGAATGGTAGTGGCGACCGGAACCCCTGAAGAGCTTCTCCGTTCTCGGAAATCCTATACAGCTCAGTATCTTAAAAAAATGTTAAAATAGTATCAAAAGGGGGTTTACAAAATTATACTTATCAAGTATAATTATAATAAATACAGGAAGGAGTTGACTGAAATGTACGTATGTGATGTTTGCGGTTATGTTTATGATCCGGCGGTTGGCTGTCCAGAGCAAGGGGTTGCCCCGGGAACAGCCTGGGAAGATGTTCCGGAAGATTTTGTTTGTCCAACTTGTGGTGTGGGCAAAGATATGTTCAGTGAACAGTAAGATATTGAAAAACACCCCGGTGCCTGTTAGCAGGCGTCGGGGTGTTTTTATACCACTATTCGATAAGGTTTGTTTAAGATTTAGACATTGATTCAATTTTCAAAAAATGTTATACTTTAAATTGTATTTTTATGGCGAAAATATAAAAGATGAAGGAATGGGGGAGCGTGTTTGAGTCAGGGCTTTGCCGAAAATTTTACACAATCAGCCGGCCGTGATGCCTACACATTAAAGGCAGCGGAATACCTGCAAAAAAACTGGAAAAACAGTGCGCCGCCTCTTGCTTTGCTTCATTCGTTTGGATGTCAGCAGAATGTCAGTGATGGCGAAAAGATTAGAGGAATGCTGGCTGAAATTGGCTATGGTTTTACTGATACACCCGATAATGCGGACCTTATTATTTTTAATACTTGCGCTGTCCGTGAAAATGCGGAGGATCGTGTTTTTGGTAATATTGGTCAGTTGAAAAAATTAAAGGAACAGAATCCAGCTTTGATTATTGCTGTTTGTGGTTGTATGGTTGAACAGCAGCATATTTCTGAGAGAATTAAAAAAAGTTACCCTTATGTCAGCATGGTTTTTGGTACCCATGCTCTTCATCGTTTCCCTGAGCTTCTTTACCGTGAGTTTATTACTAAAAAACGGATTTTTGACGCAGAGCAGGAAGATGGTGAAATCATAGAAGGAATTCCTGTCAGTCGGGAAGACCCCTATAAAGCTTATGTGCCTGTGATGTATGGCTGTAATAATTTTTGTTCCTATTGCATTGTTCCTTATGTACGGGGACGTGAACGTTCTCGGCGGCCGGAGGATGTTTTGGCAGAAGTTCGTAGTCTTGTAGCTGATGGCTATAAAGAAATTATGCTGCTTGGACAGAATGTTAATTCGTATGGAAAAGGGTTGGACAAGCCCATTTCTTTTGCGGAACTTCTACGGCAGGTAAATGCGGTTGAAGGGGACTTTCGAATCCGGTTTATGACATCGCATCCAAAGGATGCCACCCATGATTTAATCGATGCGATTGCAGAATGCGATAAGGTTTGTAAGCATCTTCATTTGCCAGTACAATGTGGCTCTGACCGAATTTTGAATCTTATGAATCGCCATTATACTAAAGCAGATTATTTGAGCCTGATTGGGTATGCTAAAAAGCGGATTCCTGACATAGCGCTGTCGAGCGATATTATAGTTGGTTTTCCTGGTGAGACATACGATGATTTTAAAGAAACGCTTGACCTGGTAAAAGAGGTTGGGTATTACCTGCTCTACACCTTTATTTACTCTAAGCGGGAAGGAACAAAGGCTGCATTGATGGAAGATCCGGTTTCGGCAAAGGAAAAATCTAAATGGTTTCAGGAACTTTTAGACGTCCAGAGAGAATGCAGTATGGCGTATAATCAAAGCTATATCGGAAAAATACTTCGTGTACTGGTAGATTCTGTGGGAAAATATGGAGATGGATATCTGTCTGGGCGGACAGAACAGAATATTATTGTCGATTTTAAAGGAGACAAGGAGCTTATTGGCTCCTTTGTATCCGTTAAAATAATCAGTGCTCTTAACTGGGCGCTGGTAGGAGAAAAAATATAATTATTGGAGGGTATTATGAACTTAATTAAACAGGCGAGAGAGATGGGAAAAGCGATTCAGGCGTCAGAAGAATATGCAAAACTCCGTAAGGCTCAGGAAGCAAATGATAACGATGCTGAATTACAGGATTTGATTGGCAAGTTCAATCTGAAACGGATGGAACTCAATAATCTTCTCGCTAAAGATGAAAAAGACGAAGAAAAGCTTGGAAAAATGAATGCAGAGCTTCGTGAACTTTATCAACAAGTGATGAGCAATGTGCATATGGCTGAGTACAATGATGCTAAAAACGCAATGGACATGTTGATGAATCAGGTTAATGCAATTCTTGTGATGTCTGTCAACGGGGAAGATCCGGATACCTGTGACCCAACCCCGAGCTGCACAGGAAGCTGCTCAACCTGTGGTGGTTGTCACTAACAGAAAATAGGAAATTTTGAATAATGGCGGTGAATTCGTTGGCTACTCTATCTCCCATGATGCAACAGTATCTGCAAATTAAGGAACAGCATAAGGACCAGATTCTTTTTTTCCGTTTAGGAGATTTTTATGAGATGTTTTTTGATGACGCAAAACTTGCGTCTCGAGAACTGGAGCTGACCCTTACCGGCCGTGACTGTGGACTGGAGGAACGCGCGCCGATGTGCGGCGTTCCTTATCACAGTTGCGATATTTACATTAAGCGGTTGATTGATAAAGGCTATAAAGTAGCAATTTGTGAGCAAATGGAAAATCCTGCTGAGGCTAAAGGCCTTGTTAAACGGGATATTATCCGAGTAATTACCCCAGGTACGGTGACTGAAAATAATATGCTGGATGAAGCAAAGAATAATTACATCGCCAGCGTTTACATAAATGAAAAGAATTATGCTGTTTCTTTTGCCGATGTTTCTACCGGTGAAGTTCAGGTAACTTTTGCGGAGAATACGGATCCCGAGCAGGCGGTTATCAATGAATTATCGCGTTTTTCTCCCTCTGAAATTTTGATGAATCGCCAATGCCTTGACTGTAAAGAATTATCTGATTTTATTAGAGAAAAGCTGCAGTGTGTAACTGAGGTCAGGGAGGAAAGTGAGTATCATCACAGTTTTGCAGTTGAAGTCCTTCGAAAGCATTTTTCGTCCAGTTTGACCCAGCTTTCAGTCGTTGAAGGCTCTAAAGAGGGAACAATTGCCCTAGGAGTACTAATTCATTATGTGGATAGTACTCAAAAAGAGGGTAGCAAAAGGATTATCGATATTTCGGTTTACCATAATGAGCAGTATATGATGCTCGATATGAATGCCAGGCGAAATCTGGAATTGACTGAGACCATGCGGACTCGCGAAAAGAAGGGCTCTTTGCTTTGGGTTTTAGACAAGACGCAGACTTCTATGGGAAAACGCCAGCTCCGTAAAGTGGTTGAACAACCGCTTTTAAACATTGCGCAGATTACCAGACGCCATGCTGCCGTTGAAGAACTTTTAAAGAATACAATTCTTTGTTCCCAGATTAGTGAGCTGCTCAGTGATGTTTATGATCTGGAGCGTTTAATGACGAGAGTTATTTTCCGTTCGGCTGGCCCCAGAGATCTAAAGTCCCTCAGCTACTCTGCGGCACGTCTTCCTGAGATAAAAGCAAGTCTATCCGGATGTGAAGCTGGTCTGCTAAAAGAAATTAATGAGAATATCGATCCGATGCAAGATATTCGAAATGTGATTGATAATGCAATTATTGATCAGCCACCAGTTAATTTAAAGGAAGGCGGCGTGATCTGCGACGGCTTTAATGCTGAACTTGATGAGCTTAGAAGTATTTATAATAACGCCAAAAATTACATTGACGCAATTGAGGAAAAGGAAAAAGAGAATACCGGAATTAAAAATCTCAGAATTGGCTATAACCGGGTATTTGGCTATTATATTGAGGTGACCAAATCTAACATTGACTTAGTTCCGGATCACTATATTCGAAAGCAAACCTTGACAAATTGTGAGCGGTATATTACGCAAGAACTGAAAGAGCTTGAAAGCAAGGTTGTCCATGCAAGTGAGCGGATGATTGTGCTGGAACAGGGAATTTTTGAAGAAGTTTGCACTTATGTTGCAGACCGGCTGTCGGCAGTTCAAGCTACCGCTTCAGCCTTGGCGATGTTGGATGTGTTGGTTTCTTTTGCAAAAGTTTCTTTTGAAAACCATTATGTCCGTCCGGAATTTACGGTAGAAGATAAAATTGAAATTAAGGACGGTCGTCATCCTGTGGTAGAACGGCTTTCAAGCGGAATTTTTGTTCCGAATGACGCTTATTTTGACTCTTCTCAAAATCGTGTGCTTATTATTACAGGGCCAAACATGGCGGGGAAATCAACCTATATGCGCCAGAACGCGCTCATCCTCTTAA
>CAUABB010000143.1 GCA_958427155.1 uncultured Oscillospiraceae bacterium
CACTTGGCTTACGTGACTGCGCGGAGGTTAAGCCGGATCTTCTTTTGGCGACAGATCCCGATGCCGACAGGATGGGAATTGCTGTTCCGGATGGAAACGGAGAGTACGTCCTGATTACCGGAAATGAAGTTGGTGCGCTTTTGCTTGAGTACATTTGTAGGGAGCGCAAGGCTATGGGAACAATGCCAGAGCGCCCGATTGCGGTTAAAACGATCGTAAGCACCAAGTTGGCTGATCGAATTGCTGAAGATTATGGCGTGGAACTGATCAGCGTTTTAACTGGCTTTAAGTATATTGGCGAGCAGATCGGCCTTCTGGAAGCCAAAGGCGAGAGTGATCGTTTTCTGTTCGGCTTCGAAGAAAGTTATGGCTATCTCAGCGGTACCTATGTTCGTGACAAAGATGCTGTTGTTGCCTCAATGTTGATCTGTGAAGCGGCTGCGTTCTATAAATCCAAGGGAATCAGTCTTCTGGATGCTTTCCGCAACCTCTATAAGAAATACGGCTATTATTATAACTGTATCGGTAATTTTGGGTTCGAGGGAGCCGCGGGAATGGAAAAAATGGCTGAAATTATGGCACGTACCCGTGAGAATGCGCCCAAAGAAATCGGTGGCTTGAAAGTGCTCAAATTCTCGGATTATAAGGTTTCCAAAACTGTTGACCTTGTCACCGGAGCAGAGACACCAATTACTTTGCCAAAGTCTGATGTTCTGGTTTTTGAAATGGAACAGGGAGCGAGCGTAATTATTCGTCCATCCGGAACGGAACCGAAAATTAAAGTTTATTATACAACCATGGGCGAGACAGAAGCAGAAGCCAAGGCGCTCCAGACGAAATTAGCGGCTGATTTTACAGGACTTCTTGCCTAAGCTTGAAAATGGGAAATAAAAACACTTGCATTTTGATTTGTGATATGTTATCATAATTACTCGATAGCCCTTATATGCCGAAAAAGTGTTTTCTGTGAAAGGGGCGCACTCGTGGAAAAAGAGGTGACTGAAAGTGAAAGAAGGAATTCATCCAAAATACGAGCCGACAACCATTAAATGTGCTTGTGGTAACGTAATTGAAACACGCTCTACAAAGAGTGATATCAGGGTTGAAATTTGTTCGAAATGCCATCCGTTCTTTACCGGGACACAAAAACTGGTGGATACTGGCGGACGTGTTGACCGGTTCAAAAAACGCTTCAATATGGACAAATAATCCGACAGAAAGCGGTGTGCATTGGCTCACCGCTTTTGTTTTTTGGGTGGTGTAAAATTGGAGTATCAGACGATTAAAGCAAAGGCGCAGGATGAATTTATAGAGCGCCGTTCCCGATTTATCGGCCATATTGCGCCGGTGAGTTCCGAGGAAGAAGCCCTTGCGTTTTTGGAAGAGGTGCGGGCATCAAACCGGGAAGCAAATCACAATTGTTACGCCTATGTGTTGCGCGAGGGGCAGATCAGGCGTTATTCCGATGATGGAGAACCTCAGGGAACAGCGGGGGTTCCGATTTTGGAAGTGCTTTTACGAAACCAGCTTGTGGATGTCTGCGCCGTTGTTACCCGTTACTTCGGTGGGGTGCTTCTGGGAGCAGGCGGGCTTGTTCGGGCGTATTCCACTGGCGCGAGTCTTGCGGTAGCAGCTGGCGGTATCCTGCACATGGTCCCTTGCACTTCTTTTGTGGTGGAAGTTGATTATTCTTTGTATGGAAAATTAAGTTACCTTTTTCCTCAGTATCATATTCAGGTGCAGGAGAGCAGCTTTGGAGAAAAAGTACGGCTGGTTTTATTGATCCGCTCGGATCGGATGCCCGCCTTTGAAAAAGTATTGAGAGAGTTGTCTTCGGGTCAGGTTTCCCCTTTTATACTGGAAGAACGTTTCGCGGATATGAACTGAAATGTATTGTTCGAAAATAGAGTAATAGCAGGGTGAAAGCGGTATATATATTAATAGATGATTTTTAGGTGGAGGGTGTGTTATGACGTTTCGGGAGCAGGCTGAAGAGCTGGAACGGCAGTTATTGAGCCCTTATGCTATGCTGTCTTCCCAGTCTAAGGGGCGGCTTCGGCCGGAATCCCCCTGTGATATCCGCACCGATTTCTGCCGCGATCGTGATCGGATCATCCATTGTAATTCTTTTCGGCGGCTCAAGCATAAAACGCAGGTTTTTTTATCTCCTACTGGTGATCATTATCGTACTCGTCTGACTCATACGCTGGAGGTTGCCCAGATTGCGCGCACCATCTCCCGTGCTCTGCGCCTTAATGAAGATCTGACAGAGGCGATTGCTTTAGGGCATGATCTGGGCCATACGCCTTTTGGTCACGCCGGAGAACGGGCTTTGAATGAAGTTTGTCCATTGGGATTCCAGCATGCTTTGCACAGCGTACGGGTGATTCATCTGCTTGAACGGGACGGAAAGGGGCTCAATTTAACCTATGAGGTGAAAAACGGAATTGCCTGCCACTCTTTAAACGCTGTGGCTGCTACCCTTGAGGGCCGTGTGGTCAAGCTGTCGGATAAAGTTGCTTATATTAACCATGATATTGAAGACGCCTTGCGTGCGGGTATTTTGGAGACAGACGATATCCCCTATCAATGCACTTATATTTTGGGCAGAACTAAATCAGAGCGGATTTCTACGATCATCCATTCTGTAATCCGGAATAGTTCTGATGAAATCCGGATGGATCCGGAAGTTTGGGAAGCTCATAGTCAGCTTAAAAACTTTATGTTTGAACAGGTATATCGAAATCCGGTCGCAAAATCGGAAGAAGGGAAAGCGGAGGAAATTATAAAAATTCTTTATCATCATTTTGTGAAATGGCCGGACTCTTTGCCAAGATTTTACCGTGAAATTGCGGAAAAAGACAGTCCGGATCGGGCTGTCTGTGATTATATCGCCGGTATGACTGACGGATATGCGGTGGAACTGTTTGAGAAATTGTTTGTTCCGCGTTCCTGGCCGCTTACTTTTTAATTGACATACTCATTGTTTTTGAAGTGGAAAGGAGGCGGGAAAGTGGCAATTCCGCAGAGCTTTATTATGCAGCTTCGGCAAACGGCTGATATTGAGGACGTAATGTCGAGCTATTGTTCTATTACTCGTGCGGGTCGAAATCAAAAATGTCTCTGCCCGTTTCATTCTGAAAAAACTCCGTCTCTGGTAATTTATCCTGATACTCAGTCGTTTTATTGCTTTGGCTGCGGTGCGGGCGGGGATGTTATCACCTTTATTATGAAGATTGAAAATCTGGATTATGTAGAAGCTGTCCGATTTCTGGCAAGGCGATACCACATGGAGATCCCTGATGAAGGAGGAGAAGACCGACTTTACAGGATGCGGACTCGTATCTATGAACTCAACCGGGAAGCCGCCCGATTTTTTCATTCCTGTCTGCTTTCGCCGGTAGGGAAAGAGGGACTCTCCTATTTAACCGGGCGGGGACTCAGTGAAAAGACAATCAGAACTTATGGCTTGGGCTTTGCCCCTCAGGGGTGGGATAATCTGATAAACCACCTTAGAGCTAAAGGGTTTACGATGGACGAAATGATTGCTGCTGCTGTGGTGATAAAAAGCAGCCGGAGTGGGAACGTGCGTTTTTACGACCAGTTTCGGAACCGTGTGACCTTCCCCATCATTGATCTGCGTGGAAATGTCATCGCTTTTGGTGGAAGAGTATTAGACGATTCTAAGCCCAAATATTTGAATTCAGCTGACACCCCGGTTTTTAAAAAGAGCCGAAATCTTTTTTCTTTGAACCTTGCGAAAAATCAAATTGAAAATAAACGTTTAATCCTCGCAGAAGGATATATGGATGTTATTTCTATTTATCAGGCGGGTTTTCACAACGTCGTCGCCACTTTAGGGACGGCACTGACTGAAGAACAGGCTCGATTGATGGCTCAGTATGCAGATGAGGTTATTATTTCCTATGACTCCGATGTTGCGGGACAGCGCGCGAGTGAACGCGCAATTACCCTTTTGTCTCAGGCTGGAATTACGACTCGGGTAATCGCGATGAGCGGGGCAAAGGATCCTGATGAATACATAAAAAAGTATGGCGCAACTCGGTTTAAGTTTCTGTTGGACGGTGCTAATAATCCTATGGATTTTGAGCTTCTTAAGATTCGAAATGAGGTTGATATTCATACGGAAGAGGGGAAGCTCGCTTATCTCAGACGGGGAATCTCGGTTTTAGCCAAGCTGAGAAATCCGTTAGAACGGGATGTGTACGCAGGAAAACTTGCAGAAGAAACAGGTGTTTCCAAGGCGACAATTCTCGACCAAGTAGGTGGAGTAATGAAGCAGGAGCAGCGAACGGCTAGAAGACGAGAATGGAATGAGATTCAGACCGGAAGAACGTTTTATCAGGATCGAATTAATCCTCAAAAGGCTTCTCATCTGAAGGCCGCGGTGGCAGAGGAGCAGATCCTTGTTTATCTTTTTAAAAATCCAGATGTGTTGAGGACTGTGGAAGAATTCCTTTTGCCAGAGGACTTTGTTACAGACTTTAACCGTCGTGTTTTTACATTAATCCTTGAGAAAGGAAAGGAAACGGACAGAATCGACCTTTCCGTTCTTGCAGGTGAATTAAAACCGGAGGAAATGGGTAAAATATCGGGGCTTTTAGCAAAGAGTCGCGAAATGGACAATTCCAA
>CAUABB010000144.1 GCA_958427155.1 uncultured Oscillospiraceae bacterium
CTTTTTTATTTACAGGGATGGGAAGCGGCTCCGCTTCTTGTCGGGATCGGCTGTGCCGTGGCTGTTTTTCTGAAATTTGGACGGCCGTTTGTTTTAAAATTTATTTCAGGCTTTTTTTCCGGCCTTATGGTCTTGTTGGGTCTCTTGCTTTTGCTTTTGACTTTTCTTTTTGCGGGGCTGACTGAGAACACGGTGATAGAGAGTTCTTGGTCGCCGGACGGAAGCTATCTTGCCCAAGTGATCGACAACGATCAAGGGGCTTTGGGCGGAAATACTTTTGTGGAGCTTACCAATAAAAGGGAGAAGATTCCACTCCTGGTCGGCGAGTTTCAAAGGCGTTCTGTCCGGGTTTATACGGGAGACTGGATGGAGTCCGTTGAGCTTCGATGGGAGGGTAATTCGGTCTTGTACGTCAACGGAGAGAGTGTGGATCTGAATGAGTGATAGCTGTCATATGATGAGAAACGGAAAGTAGTTTGACTTTTCGTGAAAAGATTGACAGAGAAACGGATAGGATGGTATAATAAGTCCAATGGGAATGAGGTTCTCCCACAGGGGTTTCCCTGAAAGCGCTTGTAAAAGCTGATGACTTCTGCCTAAAGCGGAAGTTGTCGGCTTTTTTGTTTTTGTAAAGACGGCTTTTTGGTTGAAAGGAGCAAGTATGGATTTTTTAACAAGCCTTGGCATTATTCTTTTGAGCGGTCTTCTTCTGGGTTCTGTCTGTTCGAAAATAAAGTTGCCGCCTCTTTTGGGGATGCTCATTGTCGGGATCGTTTTAAGCCCCTACACGCTGAATTTGATTTCTCCGAATATTTTAAACATATCGGCGGACCTGCGACAGCTTGCGCTGATTATCATCCTCACCCGCGCTGGTCTTTCCTTTGATCTGAACGAACTCAAAAAAAACGGCAGAAGCGCCGTCCTGCTCTGCTTTGTCCCGGCCTGCCTGGAGATTGTTGGATATGTTGTTTTTGGAACACTTTTGTTGAACCTAAAGTGGAATGAGGCGGCGCTTCTCGGGACGGTTATGGCCGCCGTATCCCCTGCGGTTGTTGTGCCGAGAATGCTGAAGCTTAAGGAAAACGGCTACGGAACCGAAAAGGGGATCCCACAGATGATTATGGCGGGTGCCTCTGCGGATGACGTTTTTGTTATGATTCTGTTTACCGCACTATTCACAATGTCAGACACCGGAAGCAGCTTTGATTTCGGGATTCTTTGGAAGACGCCGGTTTCAATTTTAACAGGAATTGCTTCTGGCCTTTTGATCGGCTGGCTACTTTCCCGTTTTTTCAAGTTGTTTCATATGCGCGATACGGTTAAAATGATCATCCTTTTAAGTGTATCCTTCCTTTTTGTGGCTTTGGAAAGCTGGATTGGGAACCGGGTTCCCTTTTCGGGGCTTCTTGCCGTTATCGCGATGAGTGCTATTCTTTTTAGAACCTATAAAGTCTGCGCGCAAAGGTTGTCCGTAAAATATTCAAAATTAGTTGTTTACCCTTGTGGGGGCAGCGGTAGATTTGAGCTATGTAGTAAAAGCTGGAGCGGCTATCCTTGCGGTGATTGCGCTTTGTCTTGTTTTTCGGTCGGTTGGGGTTTACCTTTGCGTTGCCCGAACAAAGCTGAATTGGAAAGAGAGGGTGTTCTGCATGGTTTCCTATCTGCCGAAGGCAACGGTGCAGGCGGCAATCGGCGCCATCCCTCTGTCGGCGGGAATGGCCTGTGGACAGGTCATCCTCACCGCGGCCGTCCTTGCAATTTTAGTGACCGCTCCTGTCGGCGCATTTTTAACAGATCTGCTGAGTCGAAGGCTTTTAAATCAAAACCAGAACAGAGTCTAGGGCGGTAAAACAGGAATTCTTTTCTGTAAAAAACGCCACCGAAATCATTGGTGACGTTTTTTACAGCGTTCTGATTTGAACAGGCCGGCAAAGAATCTCTAGCATCCTCTTTTTTTCAGCCCCGCAATATACCCTGCTTCATAAACTTCTAGAGCTAGTTCGGCGGAAGGGCTTTGCATCTCCTGATAAAGATCAGTCAGATTGTCTAAAAGATCCGGACGGCTGAGTTTTTCAGAGATTTCCCGATAATAGCGCCAAATTAGCGCCTCCACTTTTTCTGCCTGATCTGAAGAAAAGACAGAACAGAGAAAATTAAGAAATTCGACATCACAGGAAAGATGAAAAAAGCCCGCAGATTTTCCTGCCAAATAGGTGTTATAAACCGTTATTAATCGGGATCGTAGGCGCAGTGCTTTGACATAGGCTAAAAGAAGCGCCGCTTCTGTATTTAATTCTAGGAGGATTGACAGGGACAAGAACAAAAATTGTTCGGTGAGCCGATATTTTTTGCTGTACAGTTTATTTTGTTTTTTCAAATGCTGGGCCATTTCAGACAAAATATTTATTTCTGTTTTAGTAATTTCCATTTTGACCTCTGATTACGATAATTTAGAGTGGCATATTGGCTTTTAATACAAAAATTATCTTGTCTCGGGATTAAAAAAGCTAATAAAAATGCCGCTTTTTTATTCTACCCAGCAGGAGCCGTTTTTTGAGAGCCAGATATTTCCGTAGTTTTTTAAATATTCGTTGCAATTCATATTAAATTTAAAAAATTAAAAGGCAGCTGTCGACCAGACAGCTGCCTTTTGATCATCGGATTTATTGAGAAATCATCCAGGCGTTGCGGTCTACCCGTCCGCTGATGCCGTCAACGGTTCCGTCGGAGCAGAACTGCCACATGCTGAATGGTTTGCTCCATGTGAGCTGCCCGTCGCTGGCAAGCCAGCGTGCCAGCCATTTTTGATAGCCGTCTAAGCGGTTGAGCTCCAAATTATTCTGGAACCAGGAAGCGTTCGCGTAGATAATGGGCGTGTACCCCGCCGCTTTTACCGTTTCACAGAACTGAATGGCAATATCGGTGCGGAGTTTGGCGCCAATGGTGTTTCCGCGGCAAATCTCGCCCGCGCTTTGCGGATAAGCAAGTTCCGTGTCAAACGCTACAAACTTGATATTTTTATAAGGCTTCAGGGCGTTGATGACAAAATTCGCCTCATCAATTCCTTCCTGAACCGTAATGGCCTGCGTAAAGAAGTAAACGCCTACTTCAATGCCGTTTGCCTGAGCTTGCTGAATATTATAAGTAAATTTTTCGTCAATAACAACACGTCCAGAACCAGGGTCTGTTCCGTATCCACGAACTCCAACACGGATCATAGCGAACTCAATACCAGCGGCTTTGACTTTCGACCAGTTAATTGTCCCGTTGTGGTAAGAAACATCGATTCCCGATTTGGAACTGACAGCACCGCTCGCGTTAAAATAATAACCGATACCGTTAATCATATGCCAGCCCTGCGATTTCGGCTTACCGTTGACATAGTAGTATTTTTGCCCATTCAGCTCATACCAGCCATTTTGCGGGGGCTGGGTGGAGCTGCTGGAAGAGCTGGAACTGCTGGAGGAACTGGAACTGCTCGAAGAACTGGAACTGCTCGAAGAGCTGGAACTGCTGGAGGAACTGGAGCTACTCGAAGAACTGGAATTACCCGAGGGCTTTTCATCTGGAATCACCACTGTTCCGTCATTTCCTCCTCCGCCGTTGTTAGATGGTTTTTGAGGTTCTTCTTCTTTGTCTTGTTGCGTAGGTTTAAAGGTGGGGTCTACAGCAACGTTGATATCGGTAATCGGCTGTTCCGGAGCGGGAGCGGGAATAACTTCCTGAGAAGATTCGGAAGAACTTTCAGAGCTGCTTTCCGAAGAAGAGTCCTCCGATGCGGAAGAAGATAAATCCTCCGCAAGCTGTAATCCCAATCCCCTGGGGGTGTAAATATGGGCGAACGCACTGACGCCGTCATCTACCGTTTTACATCCTGCAAGAAAGGAAAGGGTAAAAATACAAGAGACAATTAATGCTCCTATTTTTAGTTTAAACATGAAAACCTCCCGTGACTAGTCATAGGAATAATAGACAAGATACGATACAAGTCTACCATAAAACCAGCAGGAGATCAACTATTTAGCTCTTTTTCCTTCTTTTCCCTGTGAGTAAGCTTTTTTTCTTTAGGAAAAAACCTCAGTTTAACAGCAGTTTGAAAAAGCAGAAGGGTAAGGATCGTTCCCAGAATAATGCCCGCCAAAACATCAGAAGGATAGTGAACAAAAAGGTAGAGCCTTGAAAATGCGATCAGAAACGCCAAAGCTAAGGCTGGTATCCCCAGGCGACGGTTTGCTAAGAGAAGAGCGGTTGCCGCGCCGAAGGAAGAAAGAGTGTGACCTGAGGGAAAAGAGAAGCTGGAAGGTGGTTTTATTAAAAGCTCGATCTCCGGCATCAGGAGAAAAGGCCTTGGACGGGCGACCAGATTTTTAAGAAAAACATCTCCAACCAGATAACCCACTGTGAGAACGGCAATGATCAGAGCACCATATCTGCGATATCTTGGGGAAAATAGGAGAAAGACTGCTGTTATAAACCAAATCAATCCATAATTTCCCAAGGAAGAGATAAAGACCATAAAGCAATCTAAAAATGAGGAGTGAAAGGCTTTCAAAGCAGATAATATCCAAAGATCAAGCTGATTTATCAGTTCCATTCAAAGCCTCCTTT
>CAUABB010000145.1 GCA_958427155.1 uncultured Oscillospiraceae bacterium
TTCCGAGAGTTATAGCCTTTCATGGTGGTGTGAAAATTAACGTTGTTCCTGCCGGAGCAGAGGCGGAAGTCGCCGGGCTTTCCCAGAAGGAACTGGAACCATATATCCGCGCAGCGGAGAAGAAAACCGGGGCGAAATTTGAAACGGAGGAACAGGACGGTTCAGTGGTAATCCGCTCGAAAGGGCAGAATGCCCACGCGGCCTGGCCCGATACCGGAATCAACGGAATCACTGCGCTGCTTACCCTTCTTTGTTCTCTTCCACTGGCTGATGGATGTGAGAAAAAAATCCTGGAAGGGATTAATGCGATCTTCCCGCACGGGGAAACTGACGGAAGTTCCGCGGGAATCGCTATGGCTGATGAAGTGAGCGGGGCGTTGACGATTGCCCTGACAATGCTCGAACTTCAGGAGGGAAAGATTCATCTAGAGGCAGACTGCCGCGCCCCAGTTTGTGCGAATGATGATAATGTCACAGAAGTCTTGCGAAACCGTCTAAGTCAAATCGGTTTGACTGTCGGAGGAAAAAAGATGACGCCGCCTCATCACACGCCAGCGGATTCTCCGATCTGCAAAACACTTATAAAATTATACGAAGAGTATACTAGTAGAAAAGGCGAATGCATTGCGATCGGCGGGGGAACCTATGTCCATGACATAGAAGGCGGAGTTGGTTTTGGCTGTAATTTTCCGGAGGATGAGTGCGGCGCCCACGGGCCGGATGAACACTCCTTCTTAAATAATCTCCTTCTTTCGGGCGAACTATATGCCCGGCTGATTCTGGAAATCTGCGGATAACAGGCCAGATTTTATAAAACGGCGGGGGTTCCTACCCTTTCCCGGTTTGTGGTAAAACCGTCCAGAATATAAAAAACAGGAGGGAAAGCGGTGTTGATCACTGAAAGTAAAATTACGGTCCGCTATGCCGAAACGGATCAGATGGGAGTCGTACATCACGCGGTTTATCCAATTTGGTACGAGGTGGCGCGGACGGACTTCGTGGAAAAAGCGTTGGGAATTCATTATGCGGAAATGGAACAGATGGGGGTTATGACACCTCTTGCCGATCTCTGCTGCCATTATGCGGGCTCTGCCCGATACGGAGAGGAAATTATCGTTCAGGTACGGGTTTCCAAACTGACGCCGGCGCGGATTGAGTTTCGCTATGAACTTTATCATCAGGGAGAGAATAAGCCTTTCAACACCGGAACCACCCTTCACGGCTGGGTGGATACCAAAACGTTTCGCCCCCTTAACATGAAAAAGAAATATCCGGAACTTTATGAAAAAATACGTTTGCTGACCGAATCTGATTAAAAAATGTAAAAAATAAAGTCCCCGGCACTAGAAATTCAGTGCCGGGGACTTGGTTTTTTAAAAAAGCGTGACGGAAAGAAGCAGAAAAACAAGGCCGCAGGCCACTAAAAGGAATCCGATATACCGGTAAAGCTTTTGAGGGTCGAATTTTTTAGAGTCTTCTTTATCCGGGGCAAGATCGGCTTCCGCGGGCATTCTTTCAACACGCAAAAAAAGAAAGATAATCCCGACAGCGATCAAAAGGATGCCGGAAACAGCATATCCGTTCACATTAAATACGCCTCACTTTAAAAAATGGGGAATCGCAAACAGTTTGTTCCGGTTTATATTCAGACATCCGCGAAAGAAGATGAAATCCTTTACCGTGAACAGCAGGCAAGCAGCGTTTCAACAAATTTAAAACGGTCAACCGTTTTGGCAAACAGAACATTGGGTGCCTTGTGAGGAGAAATTACACATTCACCCATATGGTCTCCTTCGGTGACCACATCTAGATGAAGTGGCTCTGCTATGGGGAAAAGTTCTGGATTCAGCTCAAACAGGACGGCGGCCGCATCATGAATTGGCGTTCCGGGAAGTCCATCCGCACGACAGGCAGGCGCGTAAAACGCCGTCAAGTCGGCGACCATGTCGCCATACCGGGTTTCAAGGGAGCTGAATTTTTGAAAATCACAATCCGTCAAATAGGCTTTTTGAGTGACGTCTAATCCGATTAAACGAATGGGAACCCCCATGTTTAAAACCAGATTTGCCGCGTCTGGATCGGCGCAGAAATTAAATTCCGCGTAAGGGGTTACGTTCCCGCCGCAGAGAGAGCCGCCCATAATGGTAATATGATCGACTCTTTTCTTTAAATCCGGTTTTTTTTGAAACAGTTCAGCCAGGTTGGTCAGTGGTCCGGTCGCGAAGAGAACGGCAGGTTGGTTTAAAGATAAAAGAAAGTCCTCTAAAAGGGCTGACGCGCTGCGTGGATCTCCGGGGAGCGGGGAAGCTCCGACCCGCATTCCGGCCAGCCCGTCTTCTCCGTGAAAATCCCCAGCGGTTAAAGGGGAGCGTCGAAGCGGCTTTTCCGCGCCTTTTGCAACTGGAATATCCAGGCTGAGATATGCAGCAATCCGTCTTGCGTTTAGAAAGGTTTTATCGGCCGTTTGGTTTCCGGCTACCGTGGTAATTCCCTGAAGCTGAAACCGGTCTGTGCGGGAAGCGAGGACCATTAAGGCGATTGCGTCATCCAAACCGGGATCGCAGTCAATCCATACGGGCTTTGCCATTTTTGACACTCCTTTCACGGGAAGATATGCTGTGGGGAATCGCTTACAGGCAGATTAAACGCCGTATTCCCGCAGCGCCTGGTCTACTTCGGAACGGGTGGGAATGGAAGGAGCCGCGCCCTCGCGAGAAACCGCGATAGAAGAAGCCATTGATGCAAAGCGGAGAAGTTGTTCCACCGGCATTCCCTCAACAAGCCCCGCAATATAATAACCGGTGAAAGTATCTCCCGCAGCGGTGGTATCAACAACCGGGACATCAAAAATTCCAAAAGAAGCAGAGCTTTTGGCGTCTTTATAAAGAACTCCCTGCTTCCCAAGGGTTAGCACTACATGACTTTTTGGGTATTTCTGAAGGATAGCGTCTGCCATTTTTTCAGGATTTCCCGTACCGCCGATTGCTTCTCCTTCCACTTCGTTGAGAAGAAAGGTATCTACTGCTGAAAGATCACATTCCGAAAGGTTGTCATCAAAAGGAGAAGGATTCAAAATGATCTTCATTCCTCTTTCGCGGGCGATTTTGACAATATCGCAAAGACTGCTGATTTCATTTTGAAGGAGAATATAATCCCCCGCCTCAAAATAACAGAGAACATTTCCTGCAAAAATCGGCGTAATGGCCCGGTTAGAACCAGGGAAGAGAAAGATACTGTTCTGTCCGTTATCATCCACCTGAATAATAGCTTGGCCGTTTTCTACCTCTGCGGTTTCAATTAGGCTGACATCAACTCCGTTTTCCTTAAGAAAATTTTTGAGCGGGGCACCGTCCGTGCCAATTAACCCTGCGTGGTATACTTTAGCACCGGCTCTTGCTAAAGCCACCGACTGGTTGAGGCCCTTTCCTCCGAAATAGGTGGTGAGGCTGTGGGCGGTAATGGTTTCGCCGGGCTTGACAATATTAGGAACCCGGTAGACCTTGTCAAAATTCATGGAGCCGAAATTAATAATTTTCATCGGAATTCACCTCGTTTGGAAAAGGGATATGGATAGCCTAAAAAGAAAAATCATCACATCCCTGTTTGTTTTTAGCATAACACACCGGAGCTTTTTTGTAAATTATACTCCATTGAATTGTACCCTTTCCTATGGTAAAATATGTAATAATGGTAAAAAACCTGTAAACGGAGGCGGTTGAAATGGATCAAAAACTTTTGCTTGGGTTCCGTATAGGGAAAGCAGAACGGAATTTGGACATTCATGGTGTTGAAGTGCGCCAGCATGGAAAAGTTTTAGCGGAGCATTATTGGCGGGAACAGTACCGCGAATGTATATTTTCGGTGAGCAAAAGTTTTACATCAATGGCGCTCGGCTTTGCGTTAGAAGAGGGGCTCCTTTCGCTTGACGATAAGATCGCGGTTCTTTTTGAAGAAAAACTTCCGCCCCATCCAGATGAAAAACTTTCGCGTTTAACAGTCCGCCAAAGTATGGTGATGGCAAACGGACATGCCGAATGTCCGATTTTCAAAGCACGTGTTGAAAATCCCACCTGTGAGGACTGGCTTGCGGATATTCTTTCACAGCCGCTTGCTTATGAGCCTGGAACGCATTTCTTGTACAGTAACATCAGCAGCTATTTTGTGTCGGCTGCCATCCAGAAAAAGACCGGGCAGACACTGTGCGAGTATCTGACGCCACGGCTGTTTGCGCCACTTCATATTTTTAATCCTCAGTGGGAAAGTTGCCCTAATGGAATCAATCTTGGCGCATCAGGGTTATATCTGACCACGGCAGAACTGTCACGGTTTGGTCAGTTGCTGTTGGACGAGGGAAGATTTGAAGGAAAACAAGTGGTTCCGGCGGATTATATCAAACTCGCTTCCTCGAATTTGATGGATAATAACAATGGCAGCACGAATGATCCTGAAGCGATTTCCGGTTATGGGCTTCAATTTTGGAGGAATACCATTCCGAACTCCTATAGGGCTGATGGAAAGTATGGGCAGTATATTGTGGTCCTTCCGGATTATGACGCAGTGGTAACGGTTACCGCCCATGTGGAAAAAA
>CAUABB010000146.1 GCA_958427155.1 uncultured Oscillospiraceae bacterium
GCAGTCGTTCCCACAAGTTCCCGCACTGATGTGTGTTCATAAATGTGTAAATTCTTTGAAATAGCGGAGATAAATTTTAATGGATGAAATTGTGCTTGATTCGGATATTTTACTGCACCTGCTACAGGAAAAGGAAGGGAAAGTTGATTAGTAAACTCTGCGTGAGCGCCAAGTTTTTCCAACGCGGTTATTTCGTTCTCTATCTTCTGACGATCGCCAAGAGAATAAACATAGGAGCATTTTTCCTCAAAATCACAGTCTATATTGTTGCAATGGTTACGGTATTTTGAAAGAGCCGCTTCATTGGCATTAAGATATTGCTTGGCTTTTTCAACACCAAATTCATGAATTAATTTATTATAAATCAAGCCGTGCTGTGAGGTGATTTTAGCGGTTGTATTTTTGGTTATTCCATTGCATATTGTTTCGGATTCCACTAGTACATACGATATACCTGACTGATGAAGGGTATATGCGCATAAAATTCCAGCCATTCCTCCGCCGATAATAAGGACATCTGTTTTAATTTCTTGTTTCAGATTTTCAAAATGTGGACATTCTGATGTTTGTTTCCATAATGAATCCATGGGCTATCCTCCAAAATATTTGATTCGTACATATTATTTTTCAAATAACGGAAGCTATTCCTGATTCAAATAGATAAATAAAAAACGGCGGGCGAAAACTTTGAGGTTTAATTTTTAAAAATGCTTTGATGAATAACTGGATAAGGATAAAGAAAAAATAATCTAAAAAGGAAGTTTTTAGGTATGCAAGAGTATTTCTGTGGATGGTACTTTAAATGCCAGTCTGATAAACAAACGCTGGCAGTAATTCCTGCTGTTCATAAATCGAAGGAAAAGAAATCGTGTTCAATTCAATTGATCACAGATGAAGGTGCTTGGAATATTGACTTTCCTTATCATGATTTTTACAAACAGAAGCGAAGTTTTCACATTCAGATTGCAGAAAATTATTTTGGCCAAAATGGAATGAAACTATGTTTGAGTACATCCGATTGTTCTGCTGCGGAAATCGTTAAATTTGGAACCTTTTCTCCTATTCAATATGATATCATGGGGCCGTTTCGTTATCTTCCATTTATGGAATGCCGACATAGCGTTCTAAGTATGAAACACGCTGTTTCTGGAGATTTATCTATTAACGGAGTAAATTATCACTTTGACAAAGGAATTGGTTATATAGAGGGAGACCGGGGATATTCTTTCCCAAAGGAGTATGCATGGACTCAATGTAATTTTGACAATGGCTCCTTAATGCTTAGCGTAGCAAATATTCCATTTGGATTTTTTCATTTTACCGGAGTAATCGCGGTTGTTCAATGGCAGGGAAAGGAATATCGTCTAGCCACTTACCTTGGAGCAAAAGCGGTTAAAATCCAAAATGGTGAGATTGTTATATGTCAAGATCATATGGTTTTGAGGGCAAAATTAATTGAAAAACGCACCTATCCTCTGTTGGCACCGGTAAGTGGTACAATGAGTCGAACTATTCACGAAAGCGCTTCTTGCCATGCGTCTTACTGTTTTCAGCGGGATGAACGCACTCTTTTCTCGTTTGAAACATCAAAAGCTTCCTTTGAATACGAATATTCGCGTTAATATATTATTTTATTATATGAAATTGGGAAATCAATTTAAGCATTTGTATTTTGTTATAAATATAAAAGCTGTCGTTATTGCCAGATATTTCAAGAGGGCAATAACGACAGCTTTAATTATTTATGTTTCTTCACGTTCCGCTTCCTTTTTCGTTTTATGAACAGTTCCAAAGGGATGTTTTGGTGGTGCGTAAATTGAATACAGTTTCAACGGTGTACAACCAATATTAACGATATTATGCCATGTGCGTGCTGGAACAAGAATCGCGAAGTTACTGTTTATTCTTTGCTGTTGATTTAAGTCATCTTTATATTTTCCCATTTTAACCAAAGCACACCCGTCTTCAATTCGAATAAACTGGTCAATATCCTCATGCATTTCCACCCCAATATCTCCGTTAACCGGTATACTCATCAAAGTTACCTGCAATCGTTCCCCTGTCCATAATGTGGTTCGGTAGTTAGGGTTCATTTTTGCTAAACGATCTATATTTATGATCATCGGCTCTGTTCCGCAATCTTCTGTTTCCGAATTGTGGTTATCATACCTGTTTCGCTTCACCTTCTTCACCTCCTATAACGCACGATCGTAATATTATATGAGTAGAGTTGATAAATGGTACGCTTTTCAGTGGGTAATACCTAATATTTTTTCAGCATATACTACATCAGTCGATGCTAAGGAGGGAAAGTATGCGATATAAGTCTTTATCACGGCCTGAAATATGGATTGTAATCGGTATTCCTTTATTGTTTGTTATTGGCGCTATAATGCATTTTTTGTACAACATCTTTGGGAAAATACCGGTTGTGGGGTTGATTGCCCCTGTTAATGAAAGCATATGGGAACATTCTAAAATGATTCTTTGGCCTGTGATCCTCTGGTGGTCGATTTATTATTGCTTTAGAGGCAAACAGTATCAAATTGATAAAAACAAGTGGTTTACGGGCGCCTTAATTGCTCTCTTGATATCTTTGATTGGTATGTCGCTGTTATATTATTTTTACACAGGGGCTTTTGGCGCGGAACTTCTATGGGCGGATGTCCTGATTCTGTTATTCGCCGTTTTGTCTGGCCAGTTGTTAGGACTGCATATTTACCGCTATGGTAAAGGGCTTGATGTGAAATGTATTCTCGTTATTTTCGTCGTGATCGTACTTCTATTTATGCTATTTACCTTTTTTCCACCTCAAATACCGTTGTTTCAAGACGGAGTGACCGGAGGCTATGGTCTTACATGACATATTTCATAATAATAGCACCGATGGCAATTCAGCTCGAATTGCCATCGGTGCTTCCTTTTTTATAAGATATTAATTACTGAATCGCAGCATCTATAATCGGTATCAATATAGTTAGCAATCATCCTTACTTTGAAATTTCTCTTGTTACATATTGCGTTAGGGCCGCCACCAGATACATCCAAATCTTCCGGGAGTACAAATTTGATACATTTAACTAACACATCGTGACATCCTGAACGGTTATGAGCGGGGATGGTAATGGCTTTCATACCTCGTTGATATTCAATACCATTTGGATCTACTTCAGAGAGTATCACCCCTAACGCGACACGCCTGCCAGGACAGACATTTTTAACAGTTGCATTTATTTGAACAATCCGTCCCAGAGATTCCAAGTACGTGTCCCCCGCATCAATGACAACAGAATCTTTACAGCCGTCAATGGTTAAATCCACAGGAATCGGACAGGGTTCTGGATTCACTACAGTCCCACATTCTACTGCTACAGAAGGATCCGGAAAAACAACTACGTTTCCTTCGCTATCAGAATAGTTAATGGACTGGTTCACCAGTTTTTCACCAGAATTCTGTGCAATGTGTTTAATATAGAATTCCAAAGAAGCACCCTCATTTGCCGATACCCCCAGTTTATCAATTTTCCACTGAATGGTATTCGAATTTATCATCATAGCGGTTCCCTTTGTAGGTGGAGTTACACTTGTAATGATAAAATCAGGATTGATCGTTTCATCAATGACAATATTGGTGGCACCTGTTTTGGAAATGTTGGCTGCCAAATCCTTAAACAATTCTTCTAGATCAGCATCGTCTGGTGTTACTGCTACGTGAGAAGCATCCGGGTCGGTTGCCCAGTCGTTCAGAACACTTATATCGATTCCATCTGATCCTATTAGGCCAATGCAGTAAATAATTACTCCAGATGCCCTCGCGGCCGCTGCAATTGGGGCAGGGGGAAGCCCAGAGGTTGTTTTTCCATCCGTAAACATTACGATAACCTTCGCATTTGTTGAAAGAGGATCAAATAATTGCATCGCCTTTGTAAAAGCGTCTGCGTGGTTGGTGGAGCCTCCTGCTGTTAGATTGTCTACCGCACTTTTGAGTGTGGCTACAGAGGTGATTAGTTGTGTGTCGGCAGTAGCGGTATCGGCAAAGCTGACAATTCCAATCTGGCTGCCAGAACCGATATTTCCATCCTGAGAACTGTCGGTCGCTTCATCGATAATATCAATAAAGGTTTTTGCACCTGCTTTCATATTGGTGAGCGGACTGCCTGACATACTGCCGGAGCGATCCAGCACCAAAACAATATCAGTGGGATTGGATGAAATATTTGGGGATGCTGAAAGTGCAAGTGTCACCTTTAATGTTCCGTCACAATCAATGCGGTCTGCATTGATTTGTTTGTTTGAACTTGTAACACCCATAGTGTTACCTCCTAATAATAAACTTAGGGAGAGATAATCCCCTGTTTATCTTATGAAGCGGAAATGATGATCGCCACTGTTTATCAGCATGGTCAAGCCGAAAATTCGACAATATTTTTGTCTAATTCGAAAGGGAAATTTAATTTTTCCAATGTATTGTTTACCAGAATTCTCGCTGTTCAGATGTAACTGATTATATGAAAATCAAAAAATAGACAACTGGTTGGGCGCGAGGAAAAATCTGTAAAAAAGAGAGGCTTAGA
>CAUABB010000147.1 GCA_958427155.1 uncultured Oscillospiraceae bacterium
AACAAAGAGGCATTGTAATTAAACAGGTGAGTGACCAAAAACTTCGTGTGATCTGTGGTGGCGATAATCACCAGGGAGTAGTTGCGACTATCAGTTGTGCCAGGTATGCAACGGTTGAAGAATTGCTTCAGATAGCCGCTGACCGTAGAGAGCCCCCTTTTTTAATTTTGGCAGATGGCGTAGAGGATCCGCACAATCTTGGCGCGTTGATTCGAACGGCCGAGGCGGCTGGTGCGCATGGGCTGATTCTTCCAAAGCGCAGAAGTGCTTCGCTGACATCAGTGGTCCAAAAAACATCAGCTGGAGCGGTCAATCATCTGTCTGTAGCACGGGTTACAAATCTTGTGGCGGTAATGGATCATTTGAAAGAACAGGGGTTTTGGTTTTATGCCGCTGATATGAAAGGCGCTCCCTGGTGTGAGCAGGATTATTCTGGCCCTTGTGGATTGGTCATTGGATCAGAAGGAGAAGGTATCAGCCGTTTGGTACTTGAGAAGTGTGATTTTAGGGTCAGCCTTCCTATGAGGGGAAAGATAACCTCCCTTAATGCTTCGGTTGCAGGGGGGATATTGATGTATGAGATTGCCCGACAGCGGATGGGAATTCAGGCAAGATAAATATGTGCTTCAAGTAAATGAGTGAATGTGGAGGGCAGGATGAACGAATTAAAACGTCTGTCTGTAGATGAAATTTTAGATGGCATCAAACAGAAAAAAAATGATAACAGTGCAAAGACGCCTTCCTCTGGCGCGGTAGATGTGGATAAACTGGTCGCTGAAATCCTGGAAGAAAAGCAGAAGAAGGCGTCTGTTCCAAAAGAGCTGAAAACAGAAACAGTAGAGGTTGCTACCGGAAGTAAGCGGAAACCAGAACCTATGAAAAATCTTTCTCATCGAAAGAAAAAGGGCGATGAAACGCAGCAAAAAGAAAAGTTTACAGTTCAAATTAAATTTGATGACGAGGCCCCAAAGGTTGAAACTCCAAGGGTTGAAATAGAACAAAAAACCGATGGAGAGAAGTCCGTTTCGACAGTCGACCTTCTCGCTGAGTCACTTGCTGATCAGCTTGGGAAAAAGCCGGAGGAAGTAAAGCAGACTCAGGCGCCAGAGCCGATCGTACGGATTATTCCTGATGATCCGGTTATCTCGGCTGATTCTTCATCAGATTCTGACTTGAGGGTGGATGAACCAACCAAATACATAGATGATAGCCACTTTTCCAAAGAATTAAAGCAGGTACCGGAAGTCGGAGAGGAAAAGATTTTGCCCGATCAACGAGCATTTGAGGCACTGAGGGCGCGGGAAAAAGCAGGTGAAAAAACTAAACTTGAGGAACTTTCGGACGAAGACTATATGGAATATCGGACTCCTGAGGATGAGCGAGAAGTATACACTGAGATTTTGTCAACCCGGAGTAAGTTGATCCTTCGTATGATTCTTTTGGCTGTTTTTGGAGGCGCGGCTCTGGTGTTTTCTCTGGTTCAGGAACTTTCACCTCAGTTACTCCCGTCGGTTCTACAAAAGACAGAGCAACCGTTGCTCTATCTGATTATACAGTTTGTCCTCCAAATTTTCTGCCTGCTGGTCTGTTGCACCATGGTTGGAGAGGGCCTGATTTCTGCTTTTAAACTTCGCCCGAGCCGGGACAGTTTGCCCGCTTTTGCGGCTTTAGTGGGTCTGGTTCAGACAGTTGCCTGCTTTTTTCAGATCAGTGTGGTTAATGATACAGCGGTTCACTTTTATACACCAGTGATTGCCGGGATTTTACTGTGTAGCTGCAGTGCAAAACTGATGATGGTTAATCGGATGATTTTAAATTTTCGGGTTATTACTTCCTCTTATGAAAAATATACTACCGTTTTAGTTGATGATGAGAATGCTGCGATTGAATTGACTCGTGGTTCCGTTGCGGATTTGCCTACTGTTGCCGTAGCGAGAAAAACCGGATTTATCACGGATTTCATTGCTTATTCTACCGATGAGGACGTTTCAGATACCTATGCGAAATATCTGATACCAGTTGGATTTGGCTTTGCGGTTCTTCTAGGGGTCGTTTCCAGTATTATGACCGGAAGTCCTTTTACGGGGTTTACAACTGCGGCAGCCGTCGCTTGCCTGTTTGCTCCTTTTTCTTATCTCTTTGCAACTCAAGCGCCGTTATCACGAGCTGCTAAAAAATATAACCGTGACGGTGGCGTGATTCTCTCCTTAAGCGAGCTAGAAGATTTCAGCTATACGAATGCTGCGGTTGTAACGGCACATGACCTCTTCCCAGGAAATTCGGTTAAACTTTTTGGAATTAAAACCTTTGCCGGTCAGAGAATTGATGAGGCCCTGATGGATGCCGCCAGTGTTATCCGGGGGTCTAATAGCGTTCTGGCAAATGTCTTTTCTCAGATTATTGGTGGAGATGAAAAGCTGTTGCGCCCGGTCGATTCTCTAGTATATGAAGATGGAATGGGAATATCTGCCTGGGTTGATAACCGTAGGGTGTTGATCGGCAGTAGAGAGTTAATGATTAACCATGGGATCAGTGTCCCCTCCAGAGATTATGAGGAGCGTTACTTAAACGAGGGACACGAGCTGATTTATCTTTCCACCTCTGGAGAGCTTACAGCGGTTTTTCTTGCTAAGTTCTTTGCGGCGCCTGAAGTTAAGAGGGCAATTCAGCGTTTGAGTGATAATGGGATTCATCTTACGGTAAAATCGGTTGATGCTGTGATCACCCGGCAGAAGTTGGCGGAAATTTTTGATGAAGATCCTTCTTGCTTTAAAATTCTTCCGTCTAGGCTTCATCAGGTGTACGACCAATATTCTTCTGAACAGGAACGTGGCGGGAGTTCTGTTTTGAGTAATGGAACATTTCAATCTTTTACAGGGTCTTTGATTGGCGCAAAAAGATTGAGAACGGTGGTCCTTTTAGGAAATATTATTCAGTTTGCGGCCGTTGGTTTGGGATTGCTTTTGATGATTGTATTGACTCTGATTTCAGGGATGAGTGAAATGAAGGTTTTGTCTCTTTTCTTTTATCAGGTTGTCTGGTTGGTGGTCACGTTATTGATTCCGAGGTTAAAGTCTGTTTAAAAGTTTAAAATGTGAGTGATAAAGGGCGGTGCCAACGGTACCGCCCTTTTAATTATTTTAATTGGTCAAGAAAATTTGCTCTTAGTTGAATATTTTGTTGTTTGAGGGAATAAGGTTTAAGGACAAGCAAATTGTTTTTTGTGAAAAACAGTCAAAAATATTTTTGATATTTAGCACAATAGACTGGGAAAATCCATTGCACAATCTATGCAACTATGATATAATTCAAACATTGATCTTGAGTTTTGTATACAATATAAACAAAGGAGTGGTCATATGAGCCGTTTAGGGGCGGATAGGATTAAAAACGTTGCGTTAGCTGGTCATGCGGGGTCTGGTAAAACTTCGCTGGCGGAAGCCATGATGTTCAAAGCTGGTGTCATTGACCGCCAGGGAAAGGTTATCGAAGGAAATACAGTTTGCGATTTTGATCCGGAAGAAGTAAAACGGAAGGCATCTCTCTCTCTTTCAATTGCACAATTTGAATATAACGATATAAAACTGAATCTGTTGGATACACCGGGATTATTTGATTTTGCGGCCGGCCTCTATGAAGGGGTGAGTGCTGCAGATAGTGTTCTGATTGCGGTATCAGGAAAATCAGGAGTGACGGTAGGAGCTAAAAAAGCCTATAAACTCGCGAAAAAATGTGGGAAAGCCACCATGTTTTTTGTTGGAAAAATGGACAGCGAAAATGCTGATTTCTATAAAGTTTTGGAAAGCCTTAAAGCAGAATTTGGTCCCTCTGTTTGTCCAATTGTTGTGCCTTATTCGGAAAATGGAAAAGTTGAATGTTATATCAATCTTTTAGAGATGCAGGCCTACAAATATGATAAAAGCGGAGTGGCTTCTCAGGTGGAGATGCCTGATACGGAGCACAGGTTGGATGGGTTGATTGCCGCTATTAGTGAGGCGATTGCAGAAACGGATGAGGAGCTTTTTGAAAAGTTTTTCTCGGGTGAGCAGTTTACTTATTTTGAGTTGATTAATGGACTTCACAGCGGTATCAAAAGCGGGAGTATCACTCCGGTACTCTGCGGAAGCGCACAGGAGCTCCAGGGAATTGACATGCTGCTTGATGCAGTTGTAAAAATGCTTCCTACAGCTGCTGAAGCAGCTGGCAGAGAGGCCGTCTGTGATGACTCTGTAATCAATGTGGATTGTGACGAAGACTCTCTTTTGAGCGCTTATGTTTTTAAAACAGTGGCGGATCCGTTTGTCGGAAAGCTTTCTTTTATCAAGGTGATTTCAGGAGTTCTTTCTCCGGAAAGTGCTGTAGTTAATATGACTTCCGGTCAACCTGAAAAAATGGGGAAAATGCTTTCGGTACGGGGTAAGAAGCAGGAGGAAATCAAAGAAGGCGCCGCAGGCGACCTGGTAGCGGTCACAAAATTGAGCGCTGAAACCGGAGATACCCTTTGTGACCCTAAACGAAAAGTCGTTTTTGA
>CAUABB010000148.1 GCA_958427155.1 uncultured Oscillospiraceae bacterium
GGATATCTCACCGCTCTCAGCAGATACAATTTCATCAGAAATACATGTAAGCCCCTCACACGCCTTTATTGCTTGATACTGTTTGTCGTTCGGGTACCAAGGTTTCCCCTGCCGGAGCCATTCTGCATAAGCATTAGAATTCTCATGATCAATTCGATATTGCTTTACATTGAATTCATCCATGTCACCCAGCCCGCAAACTGACAGAGAGACTTCCTCATTCCCTTCAAAATACTGATTATCATGATGGGTATAAAGAACAACCTGTGTCTGCCCCGCAGAGCCTTTTGCTGCAAAACCAGAAACCTCAATTTTATCTATTGCCGCAGCATTTCCCGTCGCACGGGTCACAGTATTCAGATCAAAAGAACCGGTGCTTGACAGATCAAGACGCTCTGCTCCCAGCCGAGACAGAATACGAAACGCGTTAAAAACCGCTTTATCGATTCCCTGGGTTGAGAAAGTACGAGTTCCTTCAAAACAACGCTCACCAGGAAACAGAAATGCCCAAGCAAGCGGCCGAACTTTAATCCCATAGGAATCAGCGACCATCATGATCTTATGGTAAGCTGATGCAATATAAGTCGCATAATATTCTGTGTTTCGGAAATTCATATTAGCGTTGTCATACAATCCGCCCGCCGCCCAACCATCCGGATCAGCTTCTGACAGAACAACTTCAAGAGACTCATAACCGTACTTTTTAATCGAATCCAGACCGTTACGAACCTGGTTAACAAGACTTAGCACAGAAGGGCTTTCTGGCTTTGCGTGAACATCAAATGTAAAGCCCCCTCCCTTTACATGAAAAGTGATATAATCTAACCGAGTTCCCAACTCACCAGTATATTCATTTTTTCCATTTTTGCAGTGGTCCAGAAAGAATTCAAAATACTCCCTCTGGTTTCCACCGTCTAAAATTCCTGTAGTTGCAGGACCAGCCAGTCGCGCCTCCGGCAAAACAGTATGGAGGGCATTCTCAGTGTAGTCAAAAAGTTTGCAATATTCCTCTCTGCTTCCTTTCCAGTAGTTAATATCGGGTTCGTTCCAAAGTTCAAAATACCACCCCGTAACCTCATCACGGCCGTACTTAGAAACAAGATGCTCCATCAGATTTTGAATCAATCCATACCATTTTTCATAGTCTTTCGGAGGACAGGACCAACCAGATTCCTTATACTGTCCATACCGACTCCACTCATATTCCACTGGAGGAAGAAAACTAAAATCAACCAGATCCATTGGCATAAAACCAAGTTCCACAAAAGGTTTCGTGTTGTTGGCAAGCAGAGTATCAATAATTTTATCATAAATCTCAAAATTATAAACTGGATTTCCGTTTTCATCCTCGGTATAAATGTTAGTTGAGCCATATTTATAGCTACCATGGCAGTTGCCAGTACAGAAAGTAAAATGAGTACGGACATAATAAGGGGCATCCGGAAGTTCACCAAACTTGCGAAGCTGCGTTATCCCTTCTGGAATATAGGTATAATTACATTCGTCATACCCAATATAGCGCCAAATATGTTCCAGTTCACCGCAGGATTTTTTCGCGTTTACTCGAACCTGTATCATGTCTTTCATCTTTTCACTCCTAACGTTTGAGATTGGAAAGTGTCCTTAGCACAGTATAACAAAAAGCCGGTTAAAGTTCCAGCATGTATCTGCTGAAAAAGCAAGCCAAAACTTGTTAAACCTGCATACAAAAAGAAGCACCTAGCAGATGCCAGGTGCTTCTTTAAAAGGCCATTTTAATCTTTATTTTAATATTTATCGTACCAGTGTACCATCTCAAGCCCTTGAACGGGAACCTTGAAGGACGGAATATTGGTAGCGCGGAGAGAACCAACATAAACAGTATCGCGGTTTGGTCCGCCGAAGCAAACACTCGCAATCCACGGAGCAATCCCCTGTCCAGTCGCAAACAGAATCTCGTTGGTGACACGACTCTCATAAAACGCATCATCTAAAGCTTTCACCTTAGCTGGATCTCCGCCATCATAAAGAATCCTGTAATCGCCATCCGGATCGATAACCCAGATCTTATCAGAATAAACCATCGTCCCCCAAAGATTACCGTAAGCGTCAAACGCAATACCGTCCGGGAAAGCACCGGTGCCCATCTGATTGGGGCTGTAGGTTTCACGATTGTGAAGGTCACCGTTCTCATCGACTCTCCAACGCAAGATGTGGCCGCCGTTGACACCGGTGGTTTCAACTGCGTAAAGGTACTCCTCTTTCGCGTCAAAACGAACCTCATTGGTAAAATGAAGGTGATCCGCAACAATATGAGCACCGCGGTGATCATAGCGGATAATATAACCGTCATCCAAATCCGGAACAAGCGCGGGTAACCAGCTTTTGAGTTTTGTGGTAACGGTGATCCAAATGCGGTCTTTCGAATCCCTTAAAACAAAGTTGACTTTGCCGATCGGACTGCCGTCGACCGTGTCAAATAAAACCTTTGTTTCACCGGTATGACGGTTCATTAATTCCAAACAATCCGTTCCAAAATTGGAAATCAAAATATCACCATTTCTGTCAAAGGCAAGTCCATTAGGAAGAGTTCCCTCAAAGAAACGGTTGACGTCGCCCTTATTGATATCACCCTCATCGGTACGTTTCTGGGTGATAATGTCCTGTTTTCCATCCGGATGAATATGCATAACGCCGCCGCGAGCATCCGCCGCCCAAAGACTGCCATCCCGTTCCGCAAGAATACATTCCGGACGCTGAAGTCCTTCGCCAACATAAGTAATCTTTTCTGGATCAATTTCAAATCCATAAATGGGATTGCTGGTTTTCATTTAAAACTACCTCCATTATTAAGTTCGTTTTAGTGCTAAACCACTGTAAACCACAGCGGTTTCTGGTATTATTACTACATAGATCAAGAGTGTAATTCCTTTAATCACGTTAATTATAAAGCGGGTAAAAGCGGTTGTCAAGAAAAGATCGTTTTTTAATACCTATAAAAACGATTTTTTACTTGTAAGATTCAATCCAGTTGATCCAACGCATGCCTCCAAACGAGGACGTATACTCAAAAATTACTTTATCTCCCTCGTTTACGGAATCATACAAATCAGGAGGTACATAAAATTCAAGCATTTCTGCCCCCACCTCAATTTTAAATATAAAGCGCCAAATTTTCCCATAAAACCTTCGACGTTTAAAATATAACCGTCCGCTTGCTTTAGTTCCCGACTGCTTATCCCGTCCGGATTTTCCCAGATAGATGATTAATTGCACCATTACCAAAATCGCCAAAACGATTCCCAAAATAAATACAAAATTAAACTCGCCTTTATTTCTTAAACTAACGAAAAGGAAGCATGCTATCAAAACAATATCCAGAATCAACACCAAATGATGCTTTTTTAGTTTCATTGTTATTAAGATCTCCTTTTCTGCTTCTATACCTCTATCATACCAAAACACCCGCCGGAATACAATCCGGCGGGTGTTTTCAAAAGCAATCTTATTTCTCGTCATTCCAGGAGTACATCTTACGCAACTCCTTGCCGACCTTTTCAAGCTCATGCTCCGCTTTAATTCTTCTGGTCGCATTAAAATGAGCGCGACCGTTTTTGTTCTCCGCAATCCACTTGGTAGCGAAAGTTCCATCCTGAATCTCGGAAAGAACTTTTTTCATTTCTTTCTTCGTTTCATCCGTAATAATCCGTTTTCCGGTTTCGTAATCACCGAACTCAGCGGTATCGGAGATAGAATAACGCATTTCAGAGAAACCGCCGTGATAGATCAAATCAACAATCAGCTTCATCTCATGGATACACTCAAAATAAGCGTTTCTTGGGTCGTACCCTGCTTCCACCAGTGTTTCGAAGCCAGCCTGCATCAAAGCGGTAACGCCGCCGCAAAGGACAGCCTGCTCACCGAAGAGATCAGTCTCTGTCTCAACGCGGAAGGTTGTCTCCAAAACTGCCGCCCTTGCGCCACCAATACCCGCAGCATAAGCAAGAGCCATATCGGTCGCACGTCCGGAAGCATCCTGATGAACCGCATAAAGACATGGAACACCTTTTCCAGCAAGATATTCGCTCCGTACCGTATGTCCCGGTCCTTTCGGCGCAATCATGACAACATCAACATCCGCCGGCGGAACAATCTGCTGAAAATGAATATTAAAGCCATGCGCAAACGCAAGAGTTTTTCCCGCTGTTAAATAAGGCTGAATACTTTTTTTATAAAGGTCTGCCTGTTTTTCGTCTGGAACAAGGATCATGATAAAATCAGCCGCTTTTGCAGCATCTTCAGTTGTCATAACCTTTAAACCAGCGTCTTCCGCCTTTTTCCAGGATTTACTTCCCTCATAAAGGCCAACAATAACATTGACGCCGCTTTCATGCAGGTTCAGAGCATGAGCGTGTCCCTGGCTTCCATAGCCAATGACCGCGACAGTTTTACCGTCAAGCAAACCAAGGTTACAGTCACTTTCATAAAAAATCTTTGCCATTTTATATTCCTCCTTA
>CAUABB010000149.1 GCA_958427155.1 uncultured Oscillospiraceae bacterium
TTGAAGAGAGAGTTAATGAACCGAAGCTGTAGCAATCCACGCTGTATCACTGCGAATGAGCATTACCTTCCTCATTCCTTTAAAAATTCGGATGGTGAACTTCTTTGTGAATACTGTGAACAACTTCAAAAATAAAAAAGCGGTTATCTTTTTCGGTTCTCCCAACAATCATGGGAATACGGCAAAACTGCTGGATCAATTTCTCCATTTTTGCCCTGAAAATATAGAAGCAACGTTGTTGTGCGCTTATGATTTAAAAATCAATCCTTGTATTGGATGTGACCGTTGTAAGCAAACTGGAGCTTGTTTTTACGGAGCTTCTGACGATTTTAAACAGATTGAAAAAGCAATCCGCGAAAGTGATTATATTGTAATTGCGACTCCTATTTATTTTTTAGGATTTCCTGCGCCTTTAAAACAAATTTTTGACCGTTTCCAGTCTTATTTTTATCGAAAACCGCTTCATGAGTTTCCGTTAAAGCGTGCAGTTCTTTTAACTACAAGCGGTTCAAAAGATTGCACCGGACCTGAACAAATCGAAACCGCCAGCAAATATATTTTAGATACAATTCATGCGGAACTGGTGAAAAGAATCTCCGTTAAAAATACTGATCGTTGCTTTTTAGTTTCTTCCCAAATTTGTCAGGAAGCTGCTGAAATACTTTTTCAAAAATAAATGTGTCAGAACATTAAACAGTATTACATAAAAATGCGGCAGTTTTACCTGCCGCATTTTTATGTAATACCTAAGAAACTTTTTCTTCGTCTTTTATTTTGAACAGGAATTTTAAAAATCCCGTTAAGAACTTGGGGCTCTTGACAACAACAATTTTCACAGCACATTCCTCCGTTCATACAGCGCAGTCTAAACATATATGAAAAGCAAAAAGCTTTACATTCTGCGTGCGGAAGAAACCCCAAAATAAATCAAGGCTGCTGCCGCAAGGATCATCAGAAGCCGGTAAAAGCCAAATGCCAATGCGAGAATTACAACTCCAACTGCAATCGCAAGCATTCCAGGCGGACATTTTCCACATTTACCCATTTCCTTCATCTCCCCCGCTTTTAAACCGGCCTGGTGTACTTTCATTATATACAGGAAAGAGAAAATATGTTACAGGGATGATTTTGGGGTAAGCATTACAAGAAGTTTTCCACCCTTTGTAATAATCTGCGCCTGAGATGAAACTATTTCATTGCTGGTCCCAAGAGGAAAAGAAGAAGTCAATTTAGCATGTTCAAGTGGATACTTAACCCCTTTTAATGTGACATCCGGGCAACTTTCTGTATAAGCAAATACAGAAAGATAACTCTCATCCTCTTTAGGTAAAACCAGTGTTTCATTTTCAAGCATCATAACGCGGGTTTTACCGTCCAATAAAACTCCTTTTGCGCCCTGGTCAAGCAGATACGACAAAAGCTGAAAATTAGCAACAGTATGGTCAAGACGGTCTCCTCCCAAACCCCCATAAAGATAAAATTTTTTCCACCCTTTTGAAAGTGCTATTTTTACCGCTTTCATCATATCCGTATCATCTTTCTCTGGTAAAAGGCGAATCACTTCACAGGGATAACACTGTTCCGAATTCTCCATAGAATCAAAATCTCCTACAAGAAGATCGGGAAGAAGTCCCAAAGGTTTGATACGGTCATATCCACCGTCTGCACAGATTACATAATCTCCAGGTTGAGGCTGTTTAAAATAGCTAATATCAAAAGGAGCGGAGCCGACGACAATACAAATATTCATTTATTTTCCCACTCCTTAATCTGTTTTGCTTCTTCATAAAGCTGGCAATAACTCTGATAGCGCGATAGCTCTATCAGCCCTCCTTCTACGGCCTGACCAACTATGCACCCAACTTCTCCAGTATGAGAACAGTCATGAAACTTACACCTGCCCAGATAAGGTTCAAATTCTCGAAAACAATACTGAAGTTCTTCTTTTCGGATTAAGGCATATTTTCCAAGCTCTATGGTAGAAAAACCCGGAGTATCGGCAACATATCCTCCTTTAACCGGAAAAAGTTCTACATGTCTTGTCGTATGGCGGCCACGTCCAAGCTTTCGACTGATCTCTGAAGTAGCGAGATTTAACGTTCCAAAAAGGTTATTGAGCAAGCTGGATTTTCCCACTCCAGAATTTCCTGTTAGAGCGGTTACTTTACCTTCTAAACAGGCAAGCAATTCCTTTCCCGCATTTTTTTGCAGATTGCTGAGTAACACTGTATGAAAGCCAGCATTGCGATAAATTTCTGCAATTCTTTCCCCTTTGGCAAGGTCAATCTTTGTGACGACGAGAAGTGGCTCAATCTCCTTAAATTCAGCAGCAGTAATTAATTTGTCAATATTTAAAAAATTCGGCATCGGGTCACAAGACGAAATTACCAGTAACAATTGATCAAGATTCGCAAGAGGAGGACGAAGCCATTCGTTTTTACGCGGCATAATCTTGTCAATTACAGCGCTCTGCTCCTCTGCTTCCGTTATCTCTACCCAATCCCCAACAAGCGGAGTGATTTTTTCTTTTCTAAAAATCCCCTTAGCCTTGGACTCTACTATCCGTCCATCATCGGTTTTTACATAATAGAAGCCACCGATTCCCTTTAAAATAACCCCTCTCAAACAATATTACTCCTTAAATATTTTAGGTAAGACAGAACGGATTCTCGCCTGAGACCAGATGAGAATCCGTTTTTAGCTTAATCATTCTTCTGAATCAGAACTATCCTGAGAAGCAAATGAAGTAAAGACGCTGTTATCAGTTGAAACCGGATGGATAGAACCAGAATCAAAGTCTGCACTAAACCTAGCAAACATCTTTTCACTTTCAGATGAACCACGAGGAACAACCATAACCCGGATATCATGAGACCCAGATCCAGAAGAAGTTAATGAAAATTTATAATTTGTAATAACGGAAACATTTACTTCTTCCGTATTCTTAACTACACCATCCATTAAAACCTTAAAGGTGAAATACTGATAATTAGAAGACGCATTGGATGGAATATTAACGCTGAAATTCAAAGTTGTTTTAGCGGGCGTTCCGTTGCTAACCTCAATGGTAATTAAATCACCCTCACTGACCTGTGTGCCTTCCGCCACATTTTGAGAAAGAACTGTACCTTTTGGCTCGCTACTGTCAACCTCATTCACCTGACATTTTAGTTTTCGACTAGCAAGTTCAGTCTGAGCCTGTGATACTGTAAGACCCGTTAATTTTGGAACATAAATAGGCTGTTGATCTTCTCCTTTGCTGACATAAACATTAACTGTTGAACCAGCTTCTACCTGTGTACCTTTCTGAGGATCAGTTTGAATAACAATACCTTTGGTTACAGTAGAATCAAACTGTTCAATAATATTCGCCTGAAGGCCTTTTTTATCTAAGCGGTCAACCGCCTCAGCTTGAGAAAGTCCCACAACATCCGGAACATCTAGCATACTAATTCCTTTGCTGACTGTAACATAAAGGGTTGCCCCTTCCTTTATCTTATATCCTTCTTTAATTTCCTGATCAATAATATAGCCTTCTGCATACTCGCTTGAAAATTCAGCTGCATTTTGTTCAATTTTAATATTGCTGTATTCGGGATCATTAATAACATCCTCATATTTCTTTCCAATCAAGTTGGGTGCTTCAACATCCGGAACACGCTCAAATATATCACTGAAACCAAAAATCACCACGCAGACAATGATAGAAACAATTACGAAAGCTGCCGCAACACCAGCAAGAATCGGAATCATATGTGATTTCTTTTCTTTGACTTCTTGCTCGTCTTCTTCCTCCGCTTTATCTCCAGGAACAGCATCAAAATATTTAGTGGCATCATCATCCCCAAAATATTTATACTCAAAAACAATACTTGGGTTCCGTTTAAATTCATCAATATCACGTAGCATTTCTGCCGCGCTCTGATAACGTTTTGCCGGATCTTTCTGCATTGCACGGATTGTAATCTCTTCTAATCCTTCCGGAATAGTTTCATTAATTTCACGCGGTTTACGGATTGGGGCCTGCATCTGCATAATAGCCACTGAAACAGCATTATCCGCTTCAAAAGGAAGCTGACCCGTAAGCATCTCAAACAACATTACACCGACTGAATAAATATCTGTTTTTTCATCGATTTCGCCACCACGCGCCTGTTCCGGGCTGATATAATGGACTGATCCAATCGCCTTATCCGTCATTGTTTTGCTATCGCCACGCGCAAACCTCGCAATACCGAAATCCATGACCTTGATTGTACCGTCCTGAAGCAACATAATATTCTGTGGCTTGACATCGCGGTGAACAATTCCGTTATCATGAGCATGTTGCAGAGCGCGTAAAACCTGTACAGTAAAATGGACCGCTTCCTTCCAGGTAAGAACTCCCTGTTGTTCAATATACTGCTTCAGGGTAATCCCAGAAATATACTCCATAACAATATACTGGATTCTGTCACCAAAACTGACATCCACCACCCGAACAATATTAG
>CAUABB010000150.1 GCA_958427155.1 uncultured Oscillospiraceae bacterium
CAAACGAAGAAAAACACGATCTTACTGGTTTCCCACAGTATGGAAGACGTTGCGAAATTTGCAACCAAAGTTCTTGTAATGAACAAGGCAAAAGTTTTTACTTACGGAACTGTTGATGAAGTCTTTTCTAAATCAGATGCTATTTCTCATATGGGGCTTTCTATTCCCCAGATTTCTAAGGTGTTTCGTTCCCTCAGTGACAAAGGTTATCCGGTGAAACGAAATGTTTACACGGTTGAGGGCGCTAAACAGGAATTATTAAACCGACTTTCGAAAGGACACGTGCGGTAAATGCTCAAAGATATTACTATTGGACAATATTTTCCCGGTACCTCCTTCCTGCATCGGTTGGATCCCCGGATCAAGATTGTTTTGACAATTGCATATATCGTCATGCTTTTCGTCGTTTCGAATGCCATAGGCTTTTTAATCGGAATTGGACTGTTAATTGTATCATATTCTGTTGCAAAAATTCCGGCGAAAATGATGTTTAAAGGGATAAAACCAATTATTCCGATTGTTATATTTACGGGAATCCTCAATCTTTTCTTCGTTTCTGGTACTCCGATTTTCGAGTGGGGATTTTTAAAGATTACTTATGAAGGACTTCGACTTGCGATTATTATGGCGGTTCGAATTCTTGCACTGATTGCAGGAGCAAGTCTTTTAACTTATACCACTTCACCAATTGAGTTGACGGATGCAATTGAATCTTTGCTTAGACCTTTGAAAGTAATTCATTTTCCGGTTCATGAGCTCGCTATGATGATGACGATCGCTTTGCGATTTATTCCCACTTTGATTGAGGAAACCGATAAAATTATGGCAGCGCAAAAGGCAAGAGGAGCGGATTTTGAGTCCGGAAACCTGTTGCAGCGAGCCAAGGCACTAGTGCCGATTTTGATTCCTCTTTTTATTTCGGCCTTTCGTCGTGCTGATGACCTTGCGATGGCGATGGAATGCCGCTGTTATCATGGCGGTGAGGGAAGAACGCGGATGAAACAGTTACATCTTGGCCTTAATGACCTCTATGGTTCTTTGATTATGACAGGTTGTATTATCGGTGTGATCTGTATCAATATTTTTGTCCCTTCTTTCTTGTAGGTAGGAGGAATAAAAGTGAAAAATCTTTTGTTTCGATGCTGTTTTGACGGTAGAAATTATCATGGATATCAGGTGCAGAAAAATGCTTACACAATCACTGAAGCTTTGCAGGATGGAATTGAAAAGGTAACCGGTTGTCGAGAAGGAATCATTGGCTGTTCCAGAACAGATGCTGGTGTCCACGCTTTAGAATATTATTTTAATATGCATACTCAATCAGAAATTCCGCCTGATCGTTTTGTTCGGGCTCTTAATCGGGTTCTCCCTGAGGATATTGTCGTTTTGGACTGCCGGGTTGTGCCGGATCAATTTCATGCGCGTTATAGCGCTGTTGGGAAACAGTACCTGTATCAATTGTATGAGGGAGAGCTCCGCAATCCTTTTTATAAGGGACTTGCCTTCCATTATCGCCGTAGTGTGGACTTGGAACTGTTAAATTGTGCGGCCGCCCATTTCCTTGGCACACATGATTTTGCCGGTTTTAGTAATACTGGTTCCCGTGTAGAAAATACTGTCAGAACTCTTACTGAGTTTACCCTGTTGCGGAAAGATGATTTTATTCAGTTTTCGGTGACAGGCAATGGCTTTTTATATAATATGGTTCGTATTTTGGTCGGCACTTTGCTGAAAGTAAATGAGGGAAGGCTTTCCTTGGGAGAGCTGGATTCCCTGATTGATTCAAAAGATCGTCATAGAGCGGGCAAAACAGTTCCGCCTTGTGGCCTGTATCTCAGCAAGGTTTTTTATCCTGAAGTTTGATAGGAGGCTTTCATGATTGTCAGTCCGTCTCATCCTGATCCGTCAAACGATATTGAGTTATATCGAAAAAAAAGGAGAAGAAAGCGGAAAATACGTCACTTGATTATAACAGCGGTTATTTTGTCTTTGACGGCACTTCTAATTTTTTTCGCAGTAAAATTTGACTTCAGCGATATTTCAGAACAACTTGGAAGTAATCAAAATAATCAGGTCGCCGGAGATAGCGGAGGATTTCCCAAAAAACTTTTTGGGGATCATCCTATACAATTTGAACATTGTGGTTCTCATCTTGTAATGGTAACGGATAGTACGCTTTATCTTTATGATGGAGGAGGGAATACCGTCTTAAACTCTCCTCACAGTTATAGTAAACCTACAATTTCCTGTTCTGATAAAAGGGTGTTGCTCTATGACAGAGGCGGTAATAATTTTAGGGTTAATAATACCGGAGGAACTCTATATGAGCGGGAAATGACTAATGAAATTATTTGTGGCACGATTAATAACAGTGGTTATGCTGCAGTTGCTACAACGGAAGAACGCTATGCTGGATCAGTTACTGTTTACAGCTCACAAAATAAACAGGTTTTCAAATGGTATTCCTCAGACGGTCAAATTACTGGTTTATCCCTCCGAGATAATGGAGAGTTAGCTGTAAGTTGTATCACCGCAAAGGATGGGGCAGTTCTCTCTATCGTTTATTTAATGAATATAGGGGGTGGAGAGGAACAACAAGTTGCTTCTGTCTCTTTTCCGGATATGATGGTGCTTTCTGCAAAATATAAAAGTAATGGTTCTCTTGCAGTAATTGGAGATACCAAAACCGTTATGGTTTCGGGAAGTGGAGAAGTAGTTTCCGAATACAGCTATGAGAAAAATATTGGTAATTTTTCAGATTCTTCTGGGGATTATACGGCTCTTCTGCTTTCGTCATCAGCAAATTCAGAAGAGTGTGAAGTGGTTTTTTTGGATAATGGCGCTGGAGTGACGGGGACAGCAACTATAGATGAAGAAGTTAAGTGGATAGAGGCCTCTGGTGGTTCAGTTTATATTTTGGGAGAGAATGAAATATTGCAGTATGATTCTCATATGAATTTAGTGAATCAAGTCCAGGTCAGGTCTGACTCTAAAAAAATAACGGTAATTGGTTCTAACGTTTATGTCTTGGGCTTGGGTGAAATCTGGATTGCCGGGCAAAATTGATATCAAAGGGGTGTTTTTTTGAATTGGGTCATTGATTTAATTGTACTTGTTCTGGTCTTTTTGATTGTTTTTGCCGCGTATAAAAAAGGCTTTTTACGTTCTGTCCTGTCGTTGGGCGGCTTCTTAATTGCTTCTGTTTTCTCTTTTGTGTTTGGAAAGATGATTGCTGAAGGTATTTTTGATTCCATGGTCAGACCGTGGCTTACCTCAATGGTTGAGAGTGAGGTTGTGGCGGGAACCAATAATAATCTTACAGCGGCAGTTGATAATATGTATCAGAATCTTCCAGGATATTTGTCCGGTCCTCTGGACTTTCTCTTTGGTTCCAAAGAACAGGTGCTTTCCAATATTCAGACCGCTATGAATGAAAATTCTGCAGGGCTTACCGATTCAATTGTCGGCCTTCTTAAACCAATGATGGTTGTACTGATTAGTATTCTGACGGTATTGATCTTGTTCTTGTTGTGTATGTTTGCGCTGAGGGTCATTGATAAGATGTTGATACAGGTTCGGCGTATACCGGTAATCGGAACATTTGACGGCCTTCTGGGGGGGATAGTTGGAATTTTTCAAGCCGTTCTTTGGATGGTAATTCTTGTGTTTTTAGTAAAAGCGGTTATTTTACTGACTTCTAACGGATTAGCATGGCTTAATGATGAAGTAGTGGATTCTACCATCCTTTTTAAATGGATGTATCACCTGGATGTAACAAAAATATTTGAGGATATTAATCTGTAAAAAGGAAATGGTGCTGCGATATGGCGCCTAGGATGTTATATGAGTATTCCAAATTTGCTTTCTGTTTTTCGACTCTTACTAGTACCGGTTTTTGTATCTGCCTTTATACTCCTTCCATCCGAACAGTATTACTGGCTGGCAGTTATTCTTTTAGTATCTGGTATTACGGATGTTTTGGACGGCTATATTGCTAGGAGGTTTCATCAGGTAACACAATTGGGAAAAATTCTTGATCCAATTGCGGATAAAATTACAGTTGCAGTTGTCCTATTCTGCTTAATGTTTCTTTACCGACAGGTCAGTTTGGTGCTTTCAGTTTATATAGCAAAAGAGCTGTTGATGGGAATTGGTGCGTTTATTCTTGCCAAAAGGGGGATAAAACCAATTTCTGCCCGCTGGTTTGGAAAAGTAGCAACATTTGTCACTTATACAGTTATGTTTTTATTCATAATTATTCCACATATTGGTGATATCTGGCTGGTAGTATGTAACGTACTGGTAATTGTAGTAACGTTGTTTGCACTCGTGATGTATGGAAAAGAATTTTTTCATTATTATCGGCAAGGAGAATCGGCAGTTACCGGATCAGGCGAAAAACCTGAAAAATAGAAAAAGAATAAGTGGAATTAAATAGAACAACCTTGAGGAGAGAAATATGGTTTGCAGTAGAT
>CAUABB010000151.1 GCA_958427155.1 uncultured Oscillospiraceae bacterium
GTCGTTCATTATCGGCAATGCTTTATTCTCCTTCGCTTACCGGGGCTATTAATCAGAGTGGCAGTATCATAGGAATGTTGCTTGGAATGCTGGCGCAACTTGTGATTCTGATTCCGTTATTTTTCTTGATTCGTAAAAGAAATGGAGAAGATTTTCATAATATTCTAAAAGGTTGTTTGGGGTGGGCAGATAAAATTTTCTTAATTCTTTATCTCCTTTATTTTCTTTTTGCCGCAACTGCGGTTCTTTGTGAAACTTCCTATTTTATGGCAACCTTTACAAGAGAATATGATATGATATTCTATGTTTTTGTATTTTTAGTCCTCACAATTTATATGGCAAAATATGGTTTGCAATCTATTGCGAGGATTGGATTTGTCCTTTTTCTTTGCCTAACTGCATCATTTATTTTAACATTTGTAGCTGGAGTAACCCATATGGATTATCACAATCTTGCGCCATTGACCTCTGATTATGGAAATGAAATATGGGAAGGCTTTACACGTTATGTTTCAGGGAGTATGGAAATGACCTTATTACCCGTTTTAGCTCCGTTTATTAAAACGCAGGCAAAAGGGACGATAAAAGCATCTATCTTATCGGTAGTGCTAGGATCATTGTTCGCAGCGTGTACTATTTTTATTTCTAGTACAATTTTAGGCGTCTATCAGGGATTAGTCACCTATCCGTATTATACTGCGTTGGCTAGTATTGATTTATTTGGAATGCGAAGGCTTGATGTTCTCCAAATTTATTTATGGTTTATGATTGCTATAGTTAGAGCTGCATTGTTCCTGTTTAGTGGCGTACATCTGGCTGGGAGCGCCTTCCCACCACAGAAGAAAAAAACAGTTTTCTGGGTTTTGGCGGTAGTAGTTTGTGGAACCGCTCTTTCATTCGGACGCAGTATTGATAGCTTTGCAGCTTTAAGTTTAACTATCCGTAATATTTTTGTATGGGGCTTTTTTATCTGCCTGATTCCGGCAGTCCTGTTAGTGATTGGATCGGTTAAAGGGAGGGGAAAAGATGCGAAAAACATTTAAAATAATGATTTTGGGATGTATTTTAATATTTTTACTTTTAAGTTTTACTGGCTGTGCCCAAAGTAACGCAATTAACCGTCGTGCAATTGTTCAGGCAATTGGACTTGATTGGGAAAATGGAAAGTTTACTGCGACTCTGGAGTATTTTACACCCATGGGAAGTGGAGATCAACCAATCGATCTAACTTCTACCAATTCGGAAATTGTTACAGGAGAAGGAATTACAGTCAGCAGCGCGATTTCAAATGCCGCTTTTCCCAAAGGGAAAATCCCATTTTATGCCCAGAGCAGTGTTGTTGTTATTGGAAGAAATTTGGCAGAAAATAGACTCGAACAGGTAGCGGATTTTATTAATTTGGATCTTGATTTACGAGTGAATACGGAAATTTATATTTCAGATACAAAAGCCTCTGATATTATCAGTAAAGATGTAGACCTTGGTGTATTACCAGGAGAAACCGTCGAACGGATTCAAGAAATTTATTTAGAAAATGGATTGATGTTTGATGTAAAGTACTACCGTTTTATTAACTATTTTTATACAGATTACCTTGCTGCTGGAGTCCCCTTACTTACCACGGAGATTAAAAATGACGAGGGACAACAGGAAGAATCGAAATCTGAGAAAGAGGATGAGTCTCCCAAAAAAACACTTGCCTATCTGGGAACAGAAATCATAAAAGAAAAGCGTGCTTCCGGGAACCTGAATCTGGAGCAGACGAGGGGGGCGCTTTTTCTGACAGATCAGGTTCATGCAACCAGTATTGATACAATTTTATCGGATGGTACTCCGCTTTCAGCTGATATTATTTCCAGTGAAACTATTATAACACCAGTATATCTTAGCGAAAATGATATTACATTTAAAATTCAGATTAATAATATTATTAATCTGCGGGAATATAAACCGGAATCGTATCAATTTAAAGGCACAGATGCGTTTAACCGCTTGGACCAAGCTATTTGTCAAATTATCAAACAGGAATGCGCTTCGGCATGGAATTTTTTAATGAAGGAACAAAGGGCAGATATATTAGGATATGGGAACAGGCTTCGTAGCGCTCAACCGGAATTGAGTGGATGGCTCGATAAAAACTGGGAAAAAACTTTGCCTGAAGTAAAATATGAACTTAATATTTATAATCAGTTTGAATAAATTCAGGAAAGAAATTTAGCTTTACATCAAAATTCAAAGCGAATCAATGAAAAACGCAGAAGACATCATTTGTCTTCTGCGTTTTTCATTGATTTGTGTTCTTTGTCCTTTTCCAACGCTTTTTCATAAGCTTTGGAGTAGACAGTAATTAAATAGTTTGCAAGGTTTTCGCAGCCTGCCTGATTAACGGAATTTCGAACGCTTTCGCGAAAACGTTCCTTTTCTTCAGGATCTTGATTTTTGAAAATAATCAGATAATTATACATTTCATCCGCATCATGATAAATATAACCATTAATGCCGTTCTTTACCTGTCCTTCGTTGAGTGGATCATAGCGATGGAGGACCGGGAGCCCGGTTGCCATAGCTTCCAACATGGAGATTGAATTTGTATCGGAAAGTGATGCCGTAATATAAAGGTCACAGGAAGCATAATAAGGAGGGAGTTCATTATGCTCAACTTTTCCGGTGAAAATAACCATATCATTAATGCCAAGCTTTGAAGCGAGTTCTTTTAATTCTTCCTCAGAAGGCCCCCCGCCGATAATCAGCAGCTTCATATCGTCTTCAGGCTTTACTTTTTTGGCCCAGTATTTAAATAATACGTCTACACTTTTTTCGCGCCCAAGTCTTCCGCAAAAACAGACAAGCATTGTGCTTTTTGAAATTCCATATTTGCTGCGAAAAGCTTTTTTCTTTTCCTCATCAATATTATGCGGTAAGAAAATATCCAGTTCAACAGGATTGGGAATTACATTGACATCTTTATAAACCCCGCAGCTGTGAAAATACTCTTCTACTTTTTTAGACGGTCCAGTCAATGCATTCGCGTTATTTTCTAAAAAGCGTGCATATTTTCGGCTTGTCTTTTTGACGATCGGAATTAGTGGACGCGGGGCAACATAGTAAAGATAATCGTCATACATGGTGTGCAAGGTATAAACCAGTGGAACTTTGAGGATTTTTGCGATCATTGCCCCCGAAAAACCCACTCCAAATTCATTGTGAATATGAATAATATCTGGATTGAAACGTTTCACTAGCTTTAGCCTGGTTGAACTAACAGGTGTGGCAAGTCCATAGTCATAAAAACGTTTAAAACTGGTAGCCGGACAATGAAGAATTCCATCCCTTACATAATGACGTTTGGCATTTGTATCTGCAGTAACAACAAGAACTTCGTGCCCCAGCTTTTCCAAGCCTTCTTTTAAAATTTTTACGTGAGTTACAACACCGTTGATATATGGTAGGTAGGTTTCAGTAAATAAAGCAACCTTCATTTTAATAAACCCCTTTAATTATTTTCATATTTGTCGTTATGAGTATTAAGATAATAACACTATTATATCATTGTTTGATTGAAAAGTAAAAGTATCCATAAGAAAAAGAGACGTTTGTGAAATGTTGTTCGAACGGTAAAATATCCTGAATGCAGTTGAATGGGTTTGGGGTTTCGTGTATAATTAAATAAATAAATTAAAAATGTAACGTTAAAATAGTTGTCATGTGTTTTGCAACAGAACGGAGGATGTAATGGCCACTTATTCAGTTACTTTAAAAAAATTGATTAAAGATCTGGGGCTGGAGCCAATTTATCTTCCGGAAGACGAAGCGAATCTTTTCATCAGATCAGCGGATGTTAACCGTCCAGGACTTCATCTTTCCGGATTTGTAGAATATTTTGAACCGTCTCGGGTGCAGATTACCGGAAAGATGGAGTTTGCATATCTGGAATCTTTGGATGCCAAAACAAGAAAAGAAAGGATCTATTCTCTCTTTTCAAAGAAAATTCCGGCACTTGTTGTTACCAGAAGTTTACCTGTTTTTCCTGAGATGATTGATGCTGCTAAGGAATATGGGGTACCGCTTCTCCATACCAGCGATTCAACCTCAAGCTTTATGTCTAGCTTGATTTCAATCCTCAACGTTGAGCTTGCACCTCGTATTACCCGGCATGGTGTATTGGTAGAGGTTTATGGTGAAGGGATGCTTCTGCTGGGAGAAAGTGGGGTCGGAAAAAGTGAAACTGCGGTAGAGCTGGTTAAACGAGGCCATCGGTTAATTGCGGATGACGCAGTAGAAATTCGACGGGTTTCTAACCGAACTCTAGTTGGGTCATCGCCTGAAAATATTCGGCATTTTCTTGAAATGCGTGGCGTGGGTATTATTAATGCACGCCGTTTATTTGGTATGGGTGCGGTAAAAATAACAGAGAAGATCGATTTGATTGTTCAACTTGAAATTTGGGATCCTACCAAAACATATGATCGGAT
>CAUABB010000152.1 GCA_958427155.1 uncultured Oscillospiraceae bacterium
CTGTGCCATTTCTCGGGCATATTTTTTAACCATAAAAGGGCACTGCTTTAGGTGGTAAAACAGGCTTTCACCCTTGACACATTGGTAAACAATTCCTTTTTTTCCATCCTGCTCAAGAAGCTTAAATACTTTGGGACACGGAAGACCAGTCCGATGTAATATTAATGTCTTCTTGAATTCTTTTTCCGCCATTTTTTCAAAGCCCTTATTAAAAAGCTTCAACGCGCAACTGTCACCATATTGATACACAATTGCCGTGCGTCCCTTTCCAATAATAGAATTCATACCCCACTTCCTTATCTTTTATCGATCCAATTTATGATAAACAAATTGGTCAAACGCAAAAAAGAACGAGTCTTAAGAACCCGTTCTTTTTAAATGTATCTTTTTACCCAAGATAACGATTTAAGATTTCCTCAGCTTTGGCGTGATCATCTGAAACGCTCATAAAAATATACGTTCCACTGCTTTTAATAACCGCGTTGTCAAGCTTTGGAACCTCAGCTGGCCCATAGTCAGAATATCCGTCCTTCTGGTATTGAATCCGGTCTTTTAAAGCGGTTTCCGCTGTTTTTACATCTTCCGCTTGGTTCATCTCAATTGCTACAATCTCCTCCGCGGTAGCACCAGAGCTGGTATAGGCTATTGCTTGTTTTACAAGGGAACGATCAATTTTATAAACACTGTCGAACATATCATCGGTGAGTTTTGAAAGCTCATCCGTATAGGTAATTTCATTCTTTAGATCGTTTGCTACCTGATTAATATCAATTTCTTTCGTCTGCCCACTGGAACATCCACCCATTAGGAACAGCAACATTAAAGTAGCCATCATTATTGCAGCTTTTTTCATAAACAAACTCCTTCTCTCACTTAACTTCTTTTACTGCCGAACGGTATGTGTCATTAAATAATCCCGCCAGATCATACAATATTTTTTATTTAAATGCACTCCATCCGTGCTTGCTTCATGGATCAACATTCCATCCTTCATAACAGACTCTGCAGAATTCACATAATAAACTTCTTTTTGTTTTACCATTTCCTGAATCAAGCTGTTAAATTTATTAACATTTTCATTATTATAAACCGGATCATTCGCTTTTATATCTGAAACCGGAAGAATGGATTGAACATAGACAACCGCGTTAGGATTATACTCTTTAACCGCGTCTACCAACGCACCGTATTTTTCAATAAAAGCGTTCAGATTAGTCCAGCCAAGCTCATTGATGCCAAGCATAATATACACCTTTCCAAACTGCTTTTGCTTCAAAGCATTCATAACAGTTTGCTTCGTGCCATCAGGAGCTGTAATAACCGCTTTGGTATTAACTGTTTCTACTGAAAGTCCTTTATAAACATAATAAGTGGCATTATCCAATTCACTGTAAAGCTGAAAGCCCTCCGAACGAGAATCTCCAATAAAAAGTGCATCATCAAAGTAAGATGCATCTACTTTTCCGGACTCTGGGACAGGGCTATCATGAGTCGCGGCGGCCCCCACACTGCTACTACTAGAATCGACACTTCCTCCCACTGGCTGAGATGCTTCGGATTTATCAGGGGAAGACGACACGTTGGCGCTCCAATCCTTCATAATACTGCTCGGAGTCAGACTTTCGGCCACTAAATCGCCACTGTCTGTTCCACCATTTGAAAAAGCTATTACAGTCGCCACCCCTGCCAAAACCACTGCAACCACAACCATCATCACAATAAAAGCTTTTGCGTGTTTTTTTGATTTTTTCCCATTATATACATAAACTTTTTTTCTACGTGCCATCTGATATGCTTCCTCCACAGAATTTCAAGACAACCTATAACACAAAAATTTTAAAGCTTAATCAATCTTTTTTTCAAACGCTTACATAAAAAAAGCACCGGAATGCAGAGCAGAAACCACAGGAAACTATACTGTAGACATATCTGTCCCCAGATATTTCCACGTTTCTTGGAATAATCCCATACATTCAGGTGAAAAACACGATTGACAAGAAGGCCTACAACAAATTCAACTGCTGTAATTATTACTGCGCCAAAAAGGCACTTTTTCCACAATCTCATAGAAAAATATTTCATATTAAAAAGATACAGCCAAAGCATACTAACGCCGCCTGCAAAAAGCATTGACCAATGGGTAAAGCCACGCCAAACAATTTCCAAAAGGCCATACCCTAGTGAACCGACTGTATATATAATTGAATATTCTTTCCATTTACGCATTCTACTCACCCGTCTATTAGAATGCGCTGCTTTTATTCGTTTATGTTTTTATTATCCCATATTCTAAATTTTTTTCAAGAACAAATTGTTACTTTTAAAGAAAATTTGACAAAAAGATTTTAAGTAAGTTATACTATGTTTACTGAAGGCATTTTTTCAGACACTATTTAATTTTTATCTTACAATTCAGAAAGGCCGTTTGCAACATGAGAAAAAAAGCCGGACAAATCACACTGATGTCATTGGCCATCCCCATTTTAATTGAGCAGGTGCTCCGTAATTTTTTGGGGACGGTCAATGTTTTTATGCTCGGAAACTACTCTGACAACGCTGTCGCCGCAGTGGGTGTCGCCAACCAGATCATGAACGTTGTACTCGTTACCTTTACAATGATTTCTTCCGGTTCCGCCGTCGTAATCAACCAAAATCTCGGAGCGCAGCGATACCGAGAATCCGGATTAACCAGCATAAACGCAGTTGGAATCAGCATACTGCTCGGAGCAGTTGTCAGTTTATCCCTGATTTTCATGGCGGTTCCTATTTTAACCTTAATGGGACTGGAAGAAGACCTGATAGGTGGGGCGGCAATCTATCTGCAATGGGCCGGCGGTTCTTCCATTATGATCGCTCTTTCCAGCACAATATCCATTTTATTCCGCTGTTATGGAAACGCTAAAATTCCGATGATTGTCGTTATGATTATTAATGTTATCAATGTGTTGGGAAACTACCTAGTTATTTTTCGTCCTTTTCCTTTTCCGTTGGAAGGGATTGAAGGCGTTGGCGTTATCCGATTTATCAGTGAGACAATTGGCGCTCTCCTCCTTGTCTTTCTTTTGGCGCGAGCAAAATTCAGCGGTTTCCAGCTGGTGGATCTTTGGAAAATCAGACTGCGCACTTTTAAGCAGATCATCAGCATTGGTTTTATGTCCGGCGCGGAAGGTATTTCCTATATGCTTTCCCAAGTTGTCACCACCGGCTTTCTGACCGCTTTCGGATCGGCTGCTTTATCCGCTAAAGTTTATGTGAATACTGTGGACTATTACGCGTATGTAATCGGAATGTCTATTGGCCAGGCCGCGCAAGTAATTGCAGGGCAGATGATGGGAGCCGGAAAACTAGATGAAGCGTATCGGTTTATCAAACGAAAATGGGGAACGGTATTTCTTTGCAATGCTGTTATTTCTACTTTGATCTTCATTTTTTACCGTCCTATTATGGGATTATTTACCTCAAGCGAAGAAATCATTTCACTTTCCATGCCGTTATTCGCACTTTGTATCGCCATTAATATTGGACGTTCTTTAAACCATTCTTTCAACTACGGTTTGCGCGCTTCTGGCTATGTCTTTTGGCCAATGATTATCGCGTCATCTTCTATCTGGCTTGTAAACTGTGGACTCGGATTTGTTTTTTCCACCGTTTGTCAATTTGGAATTATCGGACTATGGATTGGCATGGCGGCAGATGATGTTCTCAGAGGTCTGATTGCCATGGGATTGTGGTTAAAACGAAAATGGGAAAAAGCGGTTCTGGTAACGCAGGATCAGCCTGAAACTGAAAAGTCAGAATAGAACAACAGTTGTTCTTTTTTGATTCATCTCACTTTTCATTTTTTTAATTCTTTCAACCATACCTTCTATATGAGAAAATCTTTTCTTAACATTGAGCTTAATTTCCCTTTTCTTCTTATCGTAGCATCGCAACATTAGCGCTTGATCAGTTCAACAAGGAGGATTCTTTTATGAAAACGTATAAAGCAAATCTGGTGTTAAATGCTGGAGCTGAACTTGGTGAAGGGCCCGTGTGGTGTGAGGAAGAGCAAAAACTCTACTGGGTGGATATCAATGTTGGAATGCTGCATTGTTTTGATCCTTCAACAGGTAAAGACGAATGCTTCTCCTGTGGAGAGCCGATCGGAACGATTGCACTGCGAAAAAACGGTGGGTTCATCGGAGCCTTGAAAAGTGGTGTTTATCTGCTCAGCTTAAAAAATGGTAGCATCCAAAAAGAAAAGCTGGTCGATCCGGAGCCTGATACCCCTAACCGTTTCAACGACGGAAAATGTGACCCATCCGGACGTTTCTTTGCCGGTACCTGTTACACCCCACAGCAAGATAAAGGCGATATTCTTGGGGGATTTTATTCGGTAGAAGAAGATGGCACCTTCAAAACTCTTTTAGAAGGAATCTATATTTCAAATGGGCTTTGTTTCAGCGCTGACGAGAAAAT
>CAUABB010000153.1 GCA_958427155.1 uncultured Oscillospiraceae bacterium
AATTTGGCTTGTTCCTGGTGAGGAGATGTCAGTCCAAGATCTCTTGATTGCAATTTTAATGGGTTCTGGAAATGATGCCGCAGTTGCCTTAGCTGAGTATATTTCAGGGAGTGAAGAAGTTTTTGTTGCGGCAATGAACCGGAAAGCCAAACAACTTGGAATGGATGACACTAATTTTTTGGATGCTTCAGGCTATAATCCACAGTCTCAAACCAGTGCTTATGATATGGCGCTTCTCTCACGGGAGCTACTTACACACGAAAACACCTCTGAATATGCAACTATTTGGATGTACGATCTTCGGGGAGGAGACACTCAGCTTGTCAATACCAACCGTCTTGTGCGGTTTTACGATGGATGTACCGGCCTAAAAACTGGTGTTAGTGAGGAAGCTGGAAACTGTATCAGTGCAAGCGCCTCAAAAGGCGAAAAAGCTTTTATTGCAGTCGCAATGGGTGTAGAGAAGACGGAAGACAGTTTTGAAGACGCCAAAGCTCTTTTAAATTTTGCGTTCGATAATTTTGTTGTTACTACACCTGAATTAGATTCTTCTTTGATTACTCCGGTCAAAATATCAGGTGGTGTAAAAAACGAAACGCTTCCAAAAATTTCGGGAAGTACTACGGTTTTGATTCCGACTGGAAAGTCGGACGCCTTGACAGTGGAAGCGTCTATTGAAGAAATGGTTGAGGCACCGGTAAGGACAGGACAACAGCTAGGAGTTATAAAAATATCTCTAAACGGCACGGTTTTGGATGAAAAAGCTGTTCTGGCAACAGAAGATATTGAAGAAATGAACTTCTGGAATGCCTTTATAATACTGTTGCGTAAAATTTTGTGTTAAGTCTATTGATAGAAGTAAATTATTTTCATAAATGTGTTAAGAATGAAAACAAATGAAATAATTTGCAAACTTCACAAAGACACCTTGTAATTTTTGCCTTAATATAGTAAAATAAACCTATAAACAGACGAGAAGTCAAAAAACTTTTGGGGGTAGAGCAATGTCGGTTCATTTCAGTGAAAAACATCTCCGTGGTTTTGTTTCAGAAGATGAATTTTTGGCTATAGCGCCTCAGGTGAAAGCAGCTCATGAACTTCTTTATAGCAGAACAGGTCCTGGAAATGATTTTCTAGGGTGGTTGAATCTGCCGGAAGCTTATGACCGTGAGGAGTTTGCACGGATTAAAAAAGCTGCGGCTAAAATACAATCAGATAGCGATATTTTGATTGTAATTGGAATTGGCGGCTCCTACTTAGGGGCTCGTGCAGCAATTGAATGCCTGAAATCACCTCTCTATAATAATTTGAAAAAAGATACGCCGGATATTTATTTTGCAGGCAATAACATTAGTCCCACTTATTTAAATGAAATTCTTTCTATTTGTGAAGGAAAAGAAATTTCTTTGAATGTTATTTCTAAGTCTGGTACTACCACCGAACCCGCTTTGGCATTTCGTGTTTTCCGGGATTTCATGGAGAAAAAGTATGGAAAAGACGGTGCTAAAGGGAGGATCTACTGTACGACGGATAAAGCTCGTGGAACCTTGAAAGAATTGGCAGATGCTGAAGGATATGAGACGTTTGTAATTCCGGATGATGTGGGTGGTCGTTATTCGGTCCTGACCGCGGTAGGTCTCCTTCCAATTGCGGTTTCTGGCTGCGATCTTGACGCATTGATGCAGGGTGCGGCTGATGCCATGAGTGCTTTTGCAGACTGTGACCTTTCTCACAACGATTGCTACCGCTATGCAGCAGCTCGGAATATTCTTTATCGGAAAGGAAAGGCGATCGAACTTCTTGTAAGTTATGAGCCAAACTTTGTCATGATGGCGGAATGGTTTAAGCAGCTTTTCGGTGAAAGTGAAGGAAAAGATCATAAAGGCTTGTATCCTTCTGCCGTTACTTTTTCAACTGATCTTCATTCAATGGGGCAATTTATTCAGGATGGCTCCCGTGTGATGTTTGAAACGGTAGTTTCGGTTGGGAAAACTAAACAGGATCTTTTTATTGAGAATGACCCCAATAATTTTGATGGACTTAATTTTCTTTCTAATCAGAATATGTCAGTGGTCAACCGTAAGGCCTTTGAAGGAACAGTGATTGCGCACACGGAGGGTGGCGTTCCAAATATTGTTTTGGAACTCCCTGAAATGAACGAGTATGAATTTGGATATTTAGTTTATTTCTTTGAGAAAGCTTGTGCTATTTCTGGGTATTTGCTGGGAGTAAATCCTTTTGACCAACCAGGGGTTGAGAGCTATAAGAAAAATATGTTCGCTTTACTTGGGAAACCTGGTTATGAGGAGCAGAAAGCGGCGTTAGAGGAAAAGCTGAAATAATTGTCAGCCTAAAATTTGTATTTTTGTGCCGTACGGCACAGAGGAAAGGAATGTTATACATGATCAAACTGATTGTAGGCAAAAAAGGAAGCGGTAAAACTAAAATTTTGATTGAAATGGTGAATGCCGCAGCAAAAACAACCGACGGAAATATCGTTTGTGTTGAAAAAAAACCGAAGCTCACGTATGATCTCGATCACAGCGTAAGACTTTTGGAAGCCGATGCCTATGGCATTTCTGGTTTTGATGCTTTTTATGGTTATGTAGCAGGCCTTCTCTCCGGGAATTATGACATCACTGAAATTTATGTTGACGGCATTTTAAAGATTTGTGGACAGGATTTGGAGGCACTTGGTAGCTTTTTTGATAAGATCAATCCGATTGCTGAGGCTGCCAATACTAATTTAATTTTTACTGTTTCTGCTGATGAATCGGAACTTCCGGATTCTGTGAAAAAGTATCTGTAGAAAATATTTTTGATTTCAGTAAAAAGCCGCCGGAATATTCCGGCGGCTTTTTAAAACAAGAATCTTTTCTATAGGAGGGGAAATTTCTGTAAAACCCTTGACTTTTATTCGATCAGACGATATAATAGTTCAGTAATGTTACGAGGTGACGTTATGAATATTGATCTGCGGCAGCTTTTTGAGGTTGTTGATGAGCGTCAGTCGTTTGCATATGACCTGAATCTGCGGGATTATGAGCTTTTTAATGGCAAACCTTTTATTACTCCGGTAGCAGTAGAGGGTGTTTTAAAAAATGTAGCTGGAATAGTAACGCTTCATTATTCAGTACATTTTACTATGGCGCTTAAATGTGACCGTTGTTTAAAAGAGTTTGAGCAGGTTTTTTCAGAAAAGTTTGAACATGTTCTGGTAAACCGGCTTGAGTCAGAAGATGGGGATTTTATCCTTGTAGAAGACATGCTTTTGAATTTGGATGAGCTTGTGATTTCAGACGTTGTGCTTTCTATGCCGTCGAAAATCCTTTGCTCGGAAGATTGCAAAGGCCTTTGCCCGATATGTGGGAAAGATTTAAATCAGGGTGACTGCGGTTGTACGGAGCCGGAAGGTGATTCCAGGTTTGATGTGTTAAAGCAGTTACTGACATAATTCATGAGCTAAGGAGGTGCTGATCGTGGCGGTACCAAAGAGAAAAGTTTCAAAAGCAAGACGTGACAAAAGGCGTTCCAATGTCTGGAAGCTTGATGCTCCAGCGTTTTCAAAATGTACGCAGTGTGGTGAGCTGAAGCTTCCCCATAGAGTTTGTCCGAATTGTGGCTACTATAAAGGTGTAGAAGTCGTCAAAAAAGAGGCTTAAATTTTGGAGCCTTAAAGTCTGCTTTTATCAAGCAGACTTTTTTACTGTCTGTCCTGCGTTGAAATATTAAAACAGGACTGGAAGGAGAAGGGGCACCCCTTCTCCTTTTGTATTATAGCTGTTTATCTTGTTGTTAATAATGAAAATTTGTGTCAAAATAATAAACAGGAAATTAAAGATTAAAGTAGTATTTGTACCATTGAAAAGAGGGGATTTGTAGGTGGGTGTTTTAATTACCGGAGTGCGTAGCTGTTCTCCTGCTGAAAAAGCTGGTATTATTCCTAATTCGCAGCTGATTCTAATTGATAAACACAACATCGAAGATGTGTTAGATTATCAATTTTATTCAATGGAAACAAAATTAAAACTTACGGTTCTTTTACCGGATGGCGTTCAAAAAATATATCGAATCCGAAAAGGCGAGGAAGAAGATCTGGGACTTGAGTTCGAAACATTTTTAATGTCTAAACAGACAGGCTGTAAAAATAAATGTATTTTTTGCTTTATTGATCAACTGCCAGAAGGAATGAGAGACAGCTTGTATTTTAAGGATGATGATGAGCGCCTTTCTTTTTTATTTGGAAATTATATCACCTTGACAAATCTTGACGAAGAACATATTGATCGAATTATTAAAATGCGGATCTCTCCTGTCAATATTTCGGTTCATACGACCAATCCGGAGCTGCGGATTAAAATGATGAAAAACCCACATGCGGGTGAAGTGTTAAAATATCTTCCAAAGCTTGCAAAAGCTGGGATTTTTAT
>CAUABB010000154.1 GCA_958427155.1 uncultured Oscillospiraceae bacterium
TCATCAATTATTTTACTTAGTTGAGCACTGTGCTCAATTGAATCATCCGCTACAAAGTGAAAATCCGGACAACGTCTCATCTTAATTCTGGAACAGATTTCCTTTTTGATAAAGCCCGACGCAGACTTTAAGCCTTCTACCGCTTCTTTGGCTGTTTCCATTCCTTCCACCGCACTGATATACACCTTACAGTGGGAAAGATCGTTTGACAACTCCAGTTTCACAATACTTAACATCCCGTGAACCCGCGGATCTTTTAATTCCCGCATGACTACACTGAGTTCCCGTTTCATATCTTCAGACAAACGTCCAATTCGATAACCTGCCATTTTGCGACCACCTTTCTTTTGCCAGCCGCTTTATAAAATCGAACAGACTGGTCTTAATCGCGGTATTCTTCTACAATATACGCCTCAAAAATATCGCCCTCTTTAACATCGTTAAATTTATCCAGGCCAATACCGCATTCATAGCCCTGAGCCACTTCTTTTACATCGTCTTTAAATCGTCTCAAAGAATCAATCTTATCTTCAGCAATCACAATTCCATCCCGTACCACACGAATCATAGAAGAACGGGTCACCTTACCTTCTGTGACATAACAGCCCGCAATCGTTCCAACACTGGAAATTTTGTAAACCTGACGCACTTCTACACGGCCCTGATCAACATCGCGATATTTCGGCGCGAGCATACCCTTCATCGCCTGGGTAACATCGTCAATCGCATCGTAGATAATACGGTAGGTACGGATTTCTACTCCTTCTTCTTCCGCGCTGTCACGAGCAACTGGGTCAGGACGGACATTAAACCCGATAATAATTGCGTTAGACGCATTGGCCAGCATAACATCCGACTTCGAAACAGCCCCAACACCGCCGTGAATCACACGAACTCTCACTTCATCATTTGAGAGTTTTTCAAGAGACTGTTTCACCGCTTCAACTGAACCCTGAACATCCGCTTTGACGACAATGGCCAGCTCTTTCATCTCGCCCTGCTCAATCTGACTGAAGAGATTATCCAACGTAACCTTCTGATAGCTTTGGAACTCTTTTTCTTTTAAGTCGTGCTTACGCTGCTCAACCAAAGTTCTTGCCAGACGTTCATCCGCAACGGCGTTCACCACATCACCCGCTGCAGGGACTTCGTCAAGTCCGGTGATCTCAACCGGCATAGACGGACCGGCTTCTTTTACTTCCTGCCCGCGGTCATTGGTCATAACACGGACACGGCCAACCGTTGTACCGGCAATAATAATATCCCCCGTATGAAGCGTACCATTCTGAACCAAGAGAGTCGCAACCGGTCCGCGCCCTTTGTCAAGGCGCGCTTCAATCACGGTACCTTTTGCAGGTCGATTGGGGTTTGCCTTAAGCTCCCGCATATCGGAAACCAGGCAAACCATCTCAAGCAAGTTATCGATTCCCTCTCCAGTCAATGCTGAAACTGGACAACAAACCGTATCACCGCCCCACTGTTCTGGAACAAGTTCATACTCCGTTAGTTCCTGAAGAACACGGTCAGGATTTGCGCCCTCTTTATCAATCTTATTGATTGCAACAATAATTGCTACTCCTGCAGCCTTTGCATGGTTAATTGCCTCTACAGTTTGAGGCATAATACCGTCATCTGCCGCGACTACAAGGATCGCAACATCAGTTACAGAAGCGCCACGGGCACGCATGGCCGTAAACGCCTCATGCCCTGGAGTATCTAAAAAAGTAATGACATGGTCATTAGCCTTTACCTGGTAAGCGCCAATATGCTGTGTAATACCACCGGCTTCCGTCGCCGTAACATTGGCATGACGAATTTTATCGAGCAAAGAGGTTTTTCCGTGGTCAACATGCCCCATGACAACTACGATCGGGCTTCTTGGTTCAAGATTCTCCGTATCGTCTTCACTGTCATCAATCAGACGTTCCTCGATCGTAACGATAACTTCATGCTCAACCTTCGCACCTAATTCTTCCGCCACAAGAGAAGCCGTATCAAAATCGATCACTTCGTTCACAGAAGCCATAACGCCAAGAAGCATCAATCGTTTAATTACTTCGCTTGCCGTAACCTTAAGACGGGCCGCAAGCTCCCCAACGGTAATCTCATCCGGAATCATTACCTTGAGTTGCTGCTTCCGAGCACGCTCTAGCGCAAGACGCTGTAACCGCTGCGCCTCCGTTTCCCGCTTCTGAGATTGCTGGCGGCCACGCTGTTGAGACTTCTGATTAATTTTCTGTTTCCGACGAACATTATCGTTATTCATTCGGTTTGCCGGAGCAATCTGTTCATACCGCTCATTATATTTATCAAGGTCAACCTGAGCAGCACGAGTATCAACATGACGAACGGTAATTTCCTTTTTAGGCTGCTCTGTCTTGGGTTTCTCTGCTTTCGGTTTGCGTACCGGAAAATGAAATGTCTCTTCCGGCTGCTTCACAGGCTGCGGAGCCGGCTGTACTTTTGGTTTAGAGGTAGAAGGTTTCTGTGCAACTGTACGCTGCTGAGAGGCATCTTCTTTAATTTCTTTTCTTTCTTTTTTCGGCGATGCAGGTTTCAAAGGTTCCGGTTTAGTCTCTTTTTCCGCTGGTATCTCTTCAATCATTGGTTCAGCTTCTTCTACTTCTTTTTCTCCTGCCGCTGTTTTGGTCGTATTTTTAAAATACGCATCAAAATTTTCTACCTGATTCTGCTGGGTAAAATAATCAAAGATGATATTTAATTCTTCATCCGTCAGTGCCGTCATGTGTTTTTTAGGCGTGTCAGAATATTTTGCCAGCAGATCAATTACATCTTTATTCTGCAGGTTTAAATCCTTCGCCACCTCATGCAGTCTATATTTTATTACCATAGATGATCCTCCCATTGTACATTTATCCAATCAATCACAGCCAGCTGATTTCAACAGTCTCTGGAATCCCCGGTCGGTGATACCAAAAACGCCTGCCCGTTTCCCAAGCACTGTTTCAGCGTCATGCAGAGAAACCGCTCTCTGTACAGCCTCGGCTCCGTATTTTTCACAGAAAAACCGAGCTTCTTTTGCCGTTTTAGACGATAAATCCTCCGCCAAAACCACCAGAACTGTTTCTCTCTTTTGAACCGATTTCATAACCGCATCAAACCCAATTACCAGTTTCCCCGCACGTCTGGCCAACGCCAAAGCCGAAAGTGCTTTATTCATCCTCGTTCAGCTCGCTTTCCAGCTTCTCATACACTTCATCTGGAATTCGGCAACTAAAGCTTTTTTCCAACCGCTTTGACTTTCTGCAGTTTTTCAGACATTCGGCGTTTTTACAAAGGTAGGCGCCGCGCCCGGACTTTTTACCTGTGGCATCCAAAAGAAACTCCCCATCCGGTGTTTTCACAATCCGGATCAGCTCTCTTTTTGGCTTCATCTGGCCGCAGCCAGTACACATTCTCATAGGAACCTTTTTAACCTGCACGCGTGACTACCCCCTACCCTTCAAAATAATTTTATATGTTATATCTTTATTCTTCCTCTCCGTAAAATCCGCTTTCTGGCCGAATATCAATTTTATACCCTGTTAAACGGGCGGCCAGCTTGGCATTCTGCCCTTTGTTTCCAATTGCAAGAGAAAGCTGATGATCCGGCACTGTCACCCTACAGGTTCTTGCATCCTCGTCAAGGATTTCCACCCCGACAACCGTTGCCGGAGAAAGCGCCTGAGAAATAAACTCTTTTGGATCTTCGCTATAGCGGACAACATCAATCTTTTCTCCCCCGAGCTCGTCAACAATTCGGGCCACACGGGTTCCTTTTGGACCAATGCAGGCGCCCACCGCGTCCACATTTTCATCCGCACTGTAAACCGCAAGTTTTGAGCGGGAACCCGCTTCACGAGAGATTGACTTAATCACAACTGTACCGTCAAAAATTTCGGGCACTTCAGTTTCAAATAGACGTTTAACAAGGTCGCGATGCGTTCTTGAAATTTTCAGGTTACAGCGACGATCACTCGCCGTAATATCACTGACATAGACCTTGACATAATCGCCTTCTACAAATTTATCCGTTTCAAGCTGCTCATTGCGGAAAAGCATGACCTCATTATGATCAATGTCCAATGTAACATTCCCGGTCTGCGGCTCAATCCGTACAACTCTACCGGTAACTACCTCATGAAGCTTGGAACGAAACTGCTCAATCATCTGTTCACGTTCCGCTTCACGAATTCCCTGACGAATCACATGCTTCGCCGTCTGCGCGGCAATCCGTCCAAACTGTTTGGTTTCCAGCTTGATTTCCACCGTATCGCCCACCAGGGGCTTCTTGGTATATTTGGCCGCCTCCTCGGGGAGCATTTCCTCGTCCGGATCCTCGACCTCTTCCACGATGC
>CAUABB010000155.1 GCA_958427155.1 uncultured Oscillospiraceae bacterium
CGGTCCGTCGTCAAATGTCAGGTAAGCCACCTTTCCCTCCAGCGGTTTCGGCAACACCTGAGGAGTTTTCTCCTTGGGGGATTCCGTCTTCGGGGAGGATTCTTTCTCACCTTCCGCTTTGGAAGGCGTTTCAGAAGGAGATACCGGCTCGGAAATTTTTTTCGACGTCGTTGACTCTGACGCTGATTCCGAAGATTCCCGGTGAACGGGACGAAGCGATTCTCTTTTTGAACGCTGGGGCTGAAAAATTAAAAACGTTCCGCAAACCACCGCGAAGAACGCCGCGCTTAAACAAACGCCAAACAACACTTTTGATTTCCTAAGCTTTTTCATTTCATCACCCTCCTGAAAATTAAAATAGTTAAAAATTTATCAAATTCTTTGGATGCTTTTATTATAGTAAATTCGCTTGATTTTGACCACAACAGACTGTAATAACTCGGTAGAGATTCTGAACCAATTGACAAAAATCTGGAACCATTATATGATTAATTGTAACCATTTATCTTTCAGGCCGAATCTTTGTAAATTTAAGAGAGGAGAACTTTATGGATACTGACGGGAGTACCCTGTTTTACACCATCTTATTCTTATTTCTACTTTTATTTGGAGGCTTTTTTACCCTGTCTCAGGCTTCAATCATTGCGTTGAGTGATTCAAAACTAAAAAAAATGTGTGGAGACGGCATTAAGAAGGCCCTTCGTGTAGAATTAATCACTCAAAAACCGCTGCGTTTTAAAGGAACAGCTGAATTTGGTTTTTTGTGTTGTTCGGTTCTAAGCATTACCTGTGCCTTTTTTACCTATTATCCGCTGCTTGCTTCCGGTTTCCTAAAGTTGTTTTCAGGGGTAGAAATCGCTTCTGATTTAGCCAAGATTTGCTCTTTTCTTGTTGTGTTTTTCGGTTCGCTCCTTCTGATTCTGATTGTTTCCCGCACAATCCCCTATAATCTCGGCTGTGGTAATCCAGAACGGTATGCTTTTGTCTGTGCCCCCGGTTTCCGGTTCTTTATGGCCTTTTTCCGTCCCGGCGTCGCAATTGTACAAGGAATTTCCTTTGGCATCTCCAAAATTTTCGGTTCCGATCCCGCTAAAACAGCTTCTGAGGTTACAGAGGAAGAAATTCGGATGATGATGGATGTTGGAAATGAAAAGGGTGTCATTGAGCAAAGTCAAATGGAGATGATTAATAACATTTTTGAATTTGATGATACGACCGCTTCGGATGTTATGACACATCGTACCAACATTGTAGCAGTTCCTCGAACCACCCGGATCAGCGATGTGGTTTATCTTGCAGTCAATGAGGGTTTTAGCCGTATTCCCGTTTATGAGGAGGACATTGACAATATTGTCGGTGCGGTTTATGTAAAAGATCTTTTGGTTCTTGTAAACTGTGAAACCTCAGATGACTTTTCAGTGGACGACTTTATCCGCCCGGTTTTATATGTGCCAGATTCCGCCAAACTCCCCGAACTTTTCAAACAGCTCAGTTCTAAAAAGGCTCATCTCGCTGTTGTCATCGACGAGTATGGTGGTACTTCCGGTTTGCTGACCATGGAGGATCTGGTTGAAGCCATCGTCGGAAACATTCAGGACGAATATGATGAAGAAGATGACGAGATTATTCAGGTAGATGAAAACACTTTTACCTTAGACGGTGGTGTAGAGCTGGAAGATCTTGAAAAAGCTTTGGGAATTCCCTTTGAGGAAACTGATGATTATGATACGGTCAGTGGTATGATGATTCATTATCTGGGTAGAATTCCCGCTCCATCTGAGGAAATCTGCGTTACAGTCAACGGGGTCGAATTCACCGTACTTCTGGTGGAAGACCGAAGAATCGCGCGTGTCAAAGCCGTAATTCTCCCAAAGGATACGAAAATAACTTCCGCTGAAAAACCGGAAACCAAAGATTAATAAAAGAAAAAGCTCCAACTTTTCCGGAGCTTTTTCTTATTTTTACAGGAGGGACGTTTTATGAAACCAACAATTGCCTTTTTCGGTCTTGGCGCTATGGGTGAGCCAATGGCCACTAACCTGCTTCATGCCGGATATACGGTTTATAGCGCAATTCATCAAAGTCGGGTGGCTGCTGACCGGCTTATTCCTTTTGGCCTAAGCCTTTTCGAAACACCGATAAAGGCAGCTGAACTGGCCGATATTGTTATCACGATTCTCCCTGGGGATCCGGAGATTAAAGAGTTTCTTTTAAACAACGCCTTTGCTTCCGCTTTAAAAAAGGGCTGCGTTGTCATCGATATGTCTTCCGCCACCTCCGACTCCATCCGGGAAATTGAACAATTTTACCGTTCCAGAGGAATTGCGGTGTTGGATGCACCTGTGAGCGGCGGAGTGACTGGGGCGGAAAAAGGATCCCTGACCATCTTCGGCTCCGGAGAAGAAGCCGCTTTTAATGCGGTCCGTCCGGTCCTCATGACCATGGGAAAAGAGGTTTATTATCTGGGGGCGTGCGGCACCGGAAAAGCTTTTAAAAATTTAAACAATCTTCTTTCTATCGGCAATACCGTCCTTTTAAGCGAAGCGTTCCGGATCGCCCAAAAAGAAGGGCTGGACACCGGTCTTCTTTACGACGTAATCAACACAAGTTCCGGTACTTCGGCGAGCTTTCGGGCTCGGTGGCCTCGAATGGAAAAAGCGGCGTTTCAAGGCGGTTTCCAGCTTGGGCTTGCCCGAAAAGATGTCGGAAACGCGCTGCGTTTAGGAGAAGGGCTTTCTCTTCCGCTTTCCTCGCTGGTTTATCAAATCCTTGCCGACTGCGGCGCTTACGATAAAGAGGATATGGCCGCGGTTGTGAAAAACGCTTTCTCTTTGGAAGACTAATCGGAAGTCCCTTTTAAAAACATCCTTCTTTTTAGGATAAAACCCTATTGATTTAAAAAGAAAAAAGGCCGCGGTTCGCGGCCTTTTTTGCGCTTTTATTTTTTTACAATTTCTCCCCAAACTTCACCCGCACATCCGGCCGCATTTGATTCGTCAGTATCAATATGCATTGCAGGGGAGTAATTTTTGGAAACACGGCAGACAACATCGCCAAAAACAAGGCTGCGGTCCGCACTCTCTACTTTAACCCAAACATCCTGTTTATCACAAACGCCAAGTTCTTCCGCTTTTTCCGGGGTCAGGTGGATGTGACGTTTGGCAATGATCACGCCCTCTTTGATGTCAATCTCTCCGCAGGGCCCTACGATTTTACAGCCCGGGCTTCCGGCAAGATCTCCTGACTCACGAACCGGGGCGGTGATACCGAGCGTTCTGGCGTCGGTCGCCGAAATTTCAACCTGAGTCGCGGGACGTTCCGGGCCAAGAATCAAAACATTTTTGATGGTATTTTTCGGTCCGACAATACTGACCCGCTCGTTAGAAGCGAACTGTCCTGGCTGGCTGAGCATTGCGCGGACGGTAAGCTTTCCTTCCTCGCCAAGCAAAATTTTCACGTCTTCTTCCGTAAGATGGACATGACGGGCAGAGGTTTCGACAATAAACTGTTTTTCCATTATGTATCTCCCATTCTCCGTGCGGGAACAGGCACTTAAAAAACCGGCACAGCCCGCACGGCTGCTATACCGGTTTACATAAGTCCCGTTTCTTCTCCTGCTTTTATTATAATACAAGGAAAATTACAGGTCAAGAAAAGCCCTGAATTTTAATGAAAAAGCCGAAACAAAATTAAATCTGACCCTGCCTTTTATAGGTTAAAAACAGTTCGGGATCGTGCAAATCTCCCGTTACAAAAACAAGGCGTTTTCCATCCGTATAAGCGTATTGACGTCCAAAATAAATGTAAATATGATATCCCTCCACACTGTATTGGCCCTGAAAAAGAGGTTTTGTTTCCGAAAATTCTTTGCCCCCCGGAAGGGGATCGTCAAACGCCGACTCACGGTAAACCGCATGAATTGTTTGCTGTGTTTTCATCCGGTTTTCTAACACCGTAATCAAAAAAACGTCTTCTCCCAATCCCCTTTGAACAAATTCGCCAATTTTCACCTTTTCGCCCCAGTCGGTCTCCGCTTCCTCTTTCAGCGATTCAGCCGGTACCAGGGGGCAGAAATACTGTATAACCGCCGTGGAAAGCAGCCCTACCGCCAGCCCGCCGAACACATAATATTCCCAGGTTGTGAACTGACGAAAGACAGCAAAAATGACCAGCATTGCCACCCACGGAAAAAGCTCCATAACCACCCGCAGAGCGGGCTGTGCCGTATACTCCCTTCCGCAATATTTACAGCGCACTACCGGCGCTCTCTGGAACCAAGGCCAAGGGTATCTTTTCGGAAAACGAAATTTTGAAAACGCCGGA
>CAUABB010000156.1 GCA_958427155.1 uncultured Oscillospiraceae bacterium
GCACCACCAATACCGATAACCAAGATAACTGAGGCAATCAATGGAAAAACCTTGAACTCCCAACGAATAATCTGCGTTGACCAAATGATAAGAGTGTGTCGTGCTAAAAAACAAAACCGGAATAACCCCATCGTTCGGATCATAATCTTCTCGCGGGAGAATGTTTCCGCTACTCCCGCCAGTGAACACCGAAACACTATTATCATCCCCTACGATTGGAGCAAGATAATCTTCTTTTTCCATGAGACTTCTGTATCCCGCCGACGGGGATTGAAAAGAAAAAAGCGAAAACCAATCATTACTATTCTTCCATTCAACCGCCTCAGGTGCTTTTGCTCCCAAATGCGGTGTAATCACATCCAACTCGGCAAGAGTAATATTCCCTTGGGTATATACACGTCCGACTTTAACCGTAATTCCTTCAGAGGTTGATTCTGTACCAACGACTGGACAATTTTGCAAATATCTCTCTGCAACAAGCCCTTTTAGCCCAAAACCACCCGATACACCAACAATATTCCCATCTCCCGATTTCCACGTGTTAAGTATTGGTGTAATTGTTGCCGCTCCAACACTTATTCCTCCAATTAACAGAATCGCAGCTGCTATAAGAAGCGTTAACCTTTTGGATTTCCTGTGCCGTTTTAATTTGCCTTTATTTTCTCGACTAACGCATACCCGCCTGAAAACTTTTTTCGCTTCCCGTTCTGTCAAAAGCGCTTCATTTAATAGTCCCCCGCCTTCCAAGCCGGAATAAAGCTCCGCCTCATCAATCCGGGTAATCAGCTCATCCAATCTCTTCATTGCCTAGCCCTCCTTCTCTTAAAGCCGCCTCCAAATCCTTTTTTCTGCGCGACAGGATATTTTCTACCTTTTTGGGGGAAAGATCCAACCGCTCCGCAATCTCTTTTACCTTGAAAAAATAAAAGTATCGAAGCAAAAAGATAGTGCGGTCAGGTTCTCTCATAGCCTCCACAACTTGATGAACCAATTCCTCCTCTTCGTTCTTCATCGTTTCAACATTATCTCCCAAAGCCGCCAAACAGGTTTCTTCCAAAGGCAAAACCGGAACTTTCCGAAGCTTTCGTCTATACGCAAGGGCTGTTGTCCGCGCGATTCCATAGCAATAACTTCGAAAACTGGTTCCCAACTCCGGGTTGAAACGCCCCGCCGCCTGCCAAATGTTGGAAAAACACTCTGAAACAGCATCTTCCGCTTCTGCGCTGCCGCAGTCTGCCAAAATGTTTCGACAGATTGTCCGAACCGCGTTTCCATATTGACGGATGGCAAGAAGCATTCCCTGATCGGGATTATTTTGGATCAGAAGCGGTAACATCCTATCATCCACAACTGTTTGATTTTTCTTTTCTCTTTTCATCTTTCTCCCCTCCCCTCCTGGCTCTTTCATCTATCTATTGTCCGTTTAAGACCTTTTTCACTCACTATCATAAAGAAAAATTAAAAAAAGGACAATAAAAAAGCTCCACAGCATTTCGCTGTAGAGCTTTTCGTTAATTTCCGATTAATACATGCCGCCCATACCGCCGGCCGGAGCCGCGGGAGCAGGATTCTCCTCCGGATGATCCGCAACTAGGCTTTCGGTAGTCAAAACCATAGCCGCAACAGAGGCTGCGTTTTGAAGCGCGCTTCTAGTAACCTTTGTCGGATCAATGATACCCTGCGGCATCATATCGCAATAAGTTTCATTTGCAAAATCAAAACCATATCCAATCTTGCCGGATTCAATAATCTTGTCAATGATAACCGAACCTTCAAGGCCAGCATTGGCAGCGATCTGACGGACTGGTTCCTCAAGAGCCTTCAAGACAATCTTAACACCGGTCTTCTCATCGCCGGAAGAAGCGTCCATCAGAGCTTTGACAGCCGGAATCGCATTGATCAGTGCAACACCGCCGCCAGCAACGACACCTTCCTCAACAGCAGCCTTGGTCGCGGAAAGCGCATCCTCAATACGGAGTTTCTTCTCTTTCATCTCAACCTCAGTCGCAGCGCCGACTTTAATCACCGCTACACCACCGGCTAATTTTGCAAGACGCTCCTGAAGTTTTTCACGATCAAAGTCAGAAGTGGTCTCCTCAATCTGAGCGCGAATCTGGTTAACACGGGCTTTGATCTCATTAGAATCACCAGCGCCGTCAACAATAATGGTATTCTCTTTCTGAACCTTAACCTGACGGGCACGGCCAAGCTGGTCAATCGTAGTATCTTTCAGCTCAAGACCAAGCTCTTCACTAATAACCTCGCCGCCAGTAAGGATCGCGATATCGCGGAGCATTTCTTTACGACGGTCACCAAAGCCAGGAGCCTTAACTGCCACACAGGTAAAGGTACCGCGGAGCTTGTTAACAATCAATGTAGAAAGAGCTTCGCCTTCAACATCCTCAGCAATAATCAAAAGTTTCTTGCCGGACTGAACGATCTGCTCCAGAAGCGGCAGAATTTCCTGAATAACGCTGATCTTTTTATCAGTAATTAAGATATAAGCGTCATCGAGAACTGCTTCCATCTTCTCAGTATCAGTGACCATATACGGTGCAATATAGCCGCGGTCAAACTGCATACCTTCTACAACCTCACTGTAAGTCTCAGCGGTTTTGGACTCCTCAATGGTAATAACGCCATCTGCAGAAACTTTTTCCATCGCTTCAGCAATCAGTTTACCAACAGACTCATCAGCAGCGGATATAGTGGCGACACGAGCAATATCATCGGAACCGTCAACCGCCTTGGAGTTTTTGATAATCGCGTCAACCGCGGTATCAACCGCCTTTGAGATTCCTCTGCGGATGACCATTGGGTTCGCGCCCGCAGCAACATTTTTCATTCCCTCACGAACAAGAGCCTGCGCGAGCAAAGTAGCAGTTGTGGTACCGTCACCCGCGGCATCGTTTGTTTTGGTTGCAACCTCTTTGACAAGTTGTGCGCCCATATTCTCAAATGGATCTTCAAGCTCAATTTCTTTTGCGATGGTAACACCGTCGTTGGTAATCAACGGAGCGCCATATTTTTTATCCAGTACAACATTGCGGCCTTTCGGTCCCAAAGTAATCTTAACAGTATCAGCAAGCTTATCAATACCGTTCAGCAGAGACTTTCTGGCCTCTTCCCCATAAATAATATCTTTGGCCATAACAGATCTTCCTCCTATGTTTCAAATCAAATTTAATATAAAATTATTCCACAACCGCAAGGACATCGGACTGACGGAGAATTGTGTACTCCTGTCCGTCAAGTTTAATTTCAGTTCCTGCGTATTTGCTGATGAGTACCTTATCGCCGACTTTCAACTCCATTTTAATTTCCTTGCCGTCAACCACTCCACCTGGGCCAACCGCTAAGACTTCGGCAACCTGCGGTTTTTCTTTAGCGGAACCCGCCAGGATAATTCCACTTTTGGTGGTTTCTTCCGCCTCTACCATTTTAATGACAATCCTATCGGCAAGAGGTCTAATGTTCATGATCTGTTCCTCCTAAATTTGTTGATATTTTAGCACTCAATTATTCTGAGTGCTAACTATTACCTATTGTAATAGATTTTTGCAAAAAATCAAGAGGTGTCATATTATTATAACAATTTTTGTGTAATTATTCCAATAATTCGTTTTAAAATTAGTCGTTTTTATACAAAAATAAATGCTCCGGATATTTCAATTGAATTTGAAATGTCCGGAGCTCTATTTCATCAAACTTCTTATTCCACCGGCTATGCTATTTTTCCCAAGCGTAATCTGAAAATATGAGAGCCCGGTGGTTTTTAACACCACCGGGCTCTCATACCGAATTTTAAACGGGATTATTTCCCAACCGGAATTACCTTCAGGTAAACCGCCCGGTGACGTCCGGTAATAACTTTATCCATATGAAGCTTTCCGAAAAACCACTGTTTAAACTCCACGGTTTTCCCGACCCGCTCTAAAAAGCTGTTAATTCTGGAGTTCACGTCAATCGGCGGGACATTTAAAAACTCGCAGATGCTGACTGGAGCGTCATGCGTGATAATATAATCCACCTTGTTCCCCCAGCGTTCCAGCGTCTCAAGCGCATATGTTTCTTCCGCCTCGTTCGGCTGCTCTTCGGGCCACCAGAGATTGTTCTCCTCCCGCAGCGCCCCATCAGAGCTCTCTCCACCGCCAAACGCGAAAAAGGACATCCCTTCCAAGGTATAAATTTCTCCGCGGCAAAGCTGCATCAATCTGCCGGAAAGAACCCGAACCTTTCCACCGCACCATTCCTGTTCCGGATATTCTTTTAAAAGATCATAATTATCATGACAGCCTGTGACAAAAACCGTG
>CAUABB010000157.1 GCA_958427155.1 uncultured Oscillospiraceae bacterium
TCATTCAATTTTTGTTCAATCAGTTGTTAAAGTAGACTGTGCGGAAAATATAGTCGTTATTAAATGTTACACTGGAATGGCGCAAGCAGCCTGTGCTACGTTGGACTCCATGCACTGGGATTCTTTGGTCGGCACGATTGCGGGAGATGATACTATTTTTGCTTTAATGCGGACTAGTGATGACGCAGTCGCCTTGTTGGGAGAGCTTCAAAAATTATTGGATGTCCACAGATAAAGGCAGGGAGCTTTTGATGCTAGCGGAAATTTATATTAATAACTTAGCAGTTATTGAAAAAGCGAATATTCGCTTTTCCATGGGTCTTAATATTTTTACAGGTGAAACGGGAGCGGGAAAATCTATTGTCGTTGACTCTATTAATGCTGTTCTCGGCCACCGAATTACTCGTGATATTATTCGTACAGGTTGCGATAAAGCTATAATTATCGGTGTGTTCCGCGAGTTGCCTAAAAATATTATCGAAAAGCTAGAACAATATGGGTATGAGTTAGAAGATGGACAGCTGATCGTACAACGTGAAATTCAAACGGATGGAAAGAATATATCCCGTCTTTGTGGTAGGCCGGTGAATTTGACTGTTTTAAGGGACATCTGTAACGATTTGGTCAATATTCACGGCCAGCACGATAATCAAACTTTGCTTTCACCCGATCGTCATCTTGGAATTCTTGACCTGTTTGGTGGATATGAGACTTTTTTAGAAGAATACCAAAATATTTTTTCTAAACTTAAAGCGGTCGTTATGGAGATAAAACGTCTTGCGGCAGATGAAGCAGAAAAGGAACAACGCAGAGATTTGCTTACCTATCAGGTGAATGAAATTGAGTCGGCCGCTTTGGAGCTTGGAGAAGATGAATCGGTAGATTCTGAACTCAAAACTCTTCGTAATTTTTCTCAGGTAGCAGATGAACTTTTAAAAGCCCGTCAATATTTAAGTGGGGATGATGACGTAGACGGTGCTGTCGGATTAATTGCTGAATCCAGTAATTCTCTGACGAATGCCGCGCTTCTCAACAGGGAGCTTGAACCTTTTTCAGCGGATCTTCAAGACGCTTATTATGAGGTTCAGGAGATTTCTGAGAAAATTGAATCTTTTTTAGAAGGATTTGACTTTGACCCCGCGCGTTTGTCTTATCTAGAGGATCGACAAGATGAAATTCATAAATTAAAGCGGAAATACGGGGATAGCATTGAGAAAATTCTTGCATTTCAAGAACGTGCTAAAAATGAACTTTCAGCGATTGAAAATGCTGACACTTTATTAAAAGAGCTTTCAGAAAAACGCAACTCTTTGATGGAGACTACAAAGAAACTGGCGGCTGAACTTTCGGAAAAACGAAAAAATGCTGCACAGCGGTTTATTCGTTTGGTCGAAAAAGAGCTCAAATTTTTAGATATGCCGAATGTCGTGCTGGATGTAGCGCTTGTCCCATGTAAAATGAATCGTTTTGGTCGAGAAACAGTTGAATTTCTGATTTCAACAAATCTTGGAGAACCTCCAAAACCTTTAAGTAAGATTGCGTCTGGGGGGGAATTGTCCCGAATCATGCTCGCAATTAAAAATGTACTAGCTGATAAAGACCGGATTCCAACAATGATATTCGATGAGGTTGATACCGGTGTCAGCGGACGTGCCGCACAGAAAATAGGCTTAAAACTTAAAGAAGTATCCCATAATAAACAGGTAATCTGCGTAACACATCTGGCCCAGATTGCGGCATTAGCCGACACACATCTACTGATTGAAAAAAAAGCGCGTGAAGGTAGAACCTTTACCGAAGTGACAGAATTAGATTTTGAGGGAAGAAAAAAAGAAGTTGCACGGATCATGGGTACTGGCCAAATGACGGAACTGCTTTTAAAAAGTGCAGAAGATTTAATTCGGAATGGGCAGGAGTTGACGAAGAATAAATAATATGATACTATATATTCATATTTGATCAGCTATGAAAGAAAAAAGTAGCCATTTTTGAAAATGCGCAGAGAGCGTCCGGTTGGTGTAAGGACGTGTATTTTAATCTGGTGAATACATTCTGGAGCTGGATAGGTGAATTGTATTAAGACTACTTATTAGCTTGTCCCGGGGGTGCCCGTTAGTGCACAGGGTCTTAGACCTATTGAGGCTGTTTTTGAGAAGAAACAGCAAATTGAGGTGGTACCGCGGTATTTTCCGTCCTCTGTCTATTTCAAGACAGAGGACGTTTTTATTTGGAGGAGGACAAAGATGAAGATTTACGAGGAACTTCAGGCGAGAGGACTAATTGCTCAGGTAACAAATGAACCGGAAATCAGAGAGCTTGTTAATAATGGTGGAGCCAAATTTTATATTGGTTTTGACCCGACGGCAGATTCTCTTCATGTTGGGCATTTTATGGCTCTTTGCCTAATGAAACGGCTTCAGATGGCAGGTAATAAACCGATTGTACTGCTTGGCGGCGGAACGGGTTATATTGGCGATCCGTCGGGTAGGACAGATATGAGGTCTATGATGTCTGCGGAAACAATTCAGCATAATTGCGATTGCTTTTTAAAACAAATTGGAAAGTTTATTGAATTTGGTGATGATAAAGCGATTGTGGTCAATAATGCCGATTGGTTGCTGGAATTAAAATATGTAGATCTTTTGCGTGAGGTTGGCGCTTGTTTTTCGGTAAATAATATGCTGCGCGCTGAATGTTATAAACAAAGGATGGAGCGTGGGCTTAGTTTTCTTGAGTTTAATTACATGATTATGCAGTCTTATGACTTCTGGTATCTGCATGAGCACTACGGCTGTAATATGCAATTTGGTGGGGATGACCAGTGGAGTAATATGCTTTTTGGAACCGATTTAATTCGGAAAAAGGCCGGAAAAGACGCATACGCAATGACCATTACTCTTTTAACAAACAGCGAAGGAAAGAAAATGGGTAAGACAGCGAAAGGGGCAATCTGGCTTGATCCTGAAAAGACTTCGCCATATGAGTTCTTCCAGTATTGGCGGAATGTTGGGGATGATGATGTAATTCGCTGTATGAAACTAATCACCTTTGTTCCGGTTGAGGAAATTAAAGAGATGGAACATTTTACCGGAAGCGAATTGAACGCTGTCAAAGAACGTTTGGCTTTTGAAGTGACAAAGCTTGTCCACGGGGAAGAAGAAGCTCAAAAATGTCTGGAAACAGCCCGTGCAATTTTTGGAGCCAAACAATCTACTGATAACATGCCGTCAACTGTACTTCCTGATGAAATTTTTACAGACGGTAAGGTTGGAATGCTTGATATATTGGTTGCCACACGACTTTGCCCATCAAAAGGAGAAGCCAGACGTTTAATTCAGCAGGGTGGAGTCTCTATTGATGATGAAAAAATAACGGATCCTGCAACGAAAATTACAACTGAGCAATTTTCTAAAGGGTATGTTATAATAAAAAAAGGAAAAAAAGTGTACCATAAAGCTATACTGAATCAATAAATATTCGGAGGCTTTCTTATGAGTTCTGTTGAGCAGTCGGAAAAAAAGCGACTGGAGTTTTTACGTGAAACGCTTCGTTACCATGGAACACGTTACTATGTAATGGATGATCCTGAAATAAGTGACTATGACTATGATATGATGATGGAGGAGCTCAAAAAAATCGAGCAGGAACATCCGGATTGGATTACTCCGGATTCTCCTACGCAAAGGGTAGCTCCAAGTAAATCGGGAAGCGCGGTTTTAAATGATTTTGCCAAGGTACGTCATACGGTTCGAATGGGAAGCCTACAGGACGTATTCAACCAGCAGGATGTCTTTGATTTTGATACTAGGGTACGTGAAACCTTGGAAAGCCCTGAATATGTGGTGGAACCTAAGATCGACGGACTTTCTGTCTCTCTCGAATACGAAAACGGCGTTTTTGTGAGGGGTTCAACCCGCGGTGACGGGGATATCGGAGAAGATGTCACCCTCAACCTGCGCACGGTTCAAAGCATTCCATTAAAGTTAAAAGAACCGATTGCTTATCTGGAAGTTCGCGGCGAAATATTTATGCCTCATAGTAGCTTTGAAGAGCTTGTAAAGCGGCAGGAACTCAATGAAGAAATACCGTTTAAAAATCCGAGAAACGCTGCGGCAGGATCCCTACGGCAGAAAGATCCTAAAATTACTCAGACCCGAAAGTTAGATATTTTTGTCTTCAACATTCAGCAGATGAAGGGAGAAAGCAAACCGGTTTTGACTCACAAAGATTCTCTCGATTATCTAAAATTTCTTGGGTTTAAAGTGATTCCGTCTTATCGGCTTTTTTCGTCTATTCAAAATGTTGTAA
>CAUABB010000158.1 GCA_958427155.1 uncultured Oscillospiraceae bacterium
CGCCTATATCGGCGGTGTCTCCCGCGGATGGGCCTGGGGTTGTATGGCCGATCTCGCCACTGATCCACAGCTTCAGGGAACGGTAAAGCTTTACGACATTGACCGGGAGGCGGCAGAACACAACAAAGTGATCGGGGACAAAATTTCCGCCCATCCCGACACCGTTTCCAAATGGAACTACGAGGTTTCGGACAGCCTGAAAGACGCGCTAACCGGTGCAGATTTCGTCGTTATCTCCATCCTTCCTGGAACTTTCGAAGAGATGCGTTCGGACGTTCATGCCCCTGAAAAATATGGCATTTATCAGTCTGTTGGGGATACTGTTGGACCTGGCGGTTTCTTCCGCGCTATGCGAACCATTCCGATGTATGTCACCATCGCCGAGGCAATCCGAGACTATGCGCCGGACGCTTGGGTCATCAACTACACCAATCCCATGACTCTTTGTGTACGCACTTTGTACGAAGTCTTTCCCAAAATCAAAGCGTTCGGCTGCTGCCATGAAGTTTTTGGAACTCAAAAGCTTCTTGCCAATATGCTTGAAGATATGTGTGATATCAAAGGAGTAACTCGTCAGGAAATTGATATAAACGTCCTTGGAATTAATCATTTCACCTGGCTTGACCGTGCTTCTTATAAAGGAATCAATCTTTTTCCAATTTACCGGGAGTTCGCCAAGAAATATTACGACACCGGTTATCTCCGCGGGCGGGATGACAATTGGATGAATAATACATTTGCCTGTTCCCAAAGGGTGAAATTCGATCTTTTCCTCCGCTATGGTTTAATTGCCGCCGCAGGAGATCGACATCTTTCTGAATTTCTACCGCCATGGTATTTAAAGGATCCAGAAACCGCTCACAAATGGGGGTTTGGTCTCACTTCGGTCGATTGGCGGATTGAGGATTTGAGACACCGTTTGGAACGAAGTCAGAACCTGCGTTCCGGCAAAGAAAAAATTTCTCTGAACACCTCGGGTGAGGAAGGTCACCTGCTGATGAAGGCTCTTCTGGGTTTAGGCGACATGGTAAGTAACGTAAATATTCCAAATCGCGGACAGATTTCAAATCTGCCCCTTGGCTCAGTGGTTGAAACAAATGCTCTCTTTGGGCGTGATTTCATTTCTCCCGTACAGGCCGGAAAAATTCCTGGAAATGTCAACGCCCTAATTACGCCACATGTCATTAATCAGGAAAACACTTTGAAAGCAGTGATGAACCGTGATCTTGGCCTGGCATTTACTACTTTTATGGCAGATCCTCAAATGGTATTGAGCTTGGAAGACGGAGAAAAGTTATTCCGTGAGATGTTTGAAGCTACCAAAAAATATCTTTATGGATGGAATTTTTAAAACTAGAACTCCACAATTATTGTCTCCGGGGCAAATTGCCCCGGTTTTCTTTTAGCGGTTTATTTGGGAAAATTATATCCCTACAGATAATTTTATAGGAAAGCATTGATAAATATGACAAAATTATGTATAATAATTCATAATTAAGTAATATTCCGCTGAGATCGGCAAAATTACGGCAAGGTGGAGGGAAGCTTTATGCAAAGCTTTATCGGAAAAAGATGTCTTTTCTGTAATCAGGAGGTACAGGTGACTGATGGAGTATATATTTGTCCTGATTGCGGTGGTGTTTATCATCGAACATGTTGGGAAAAAAGTGGAGGTTGCTTAACTCCGGGATGCTCGGAGCATACAGTGCTTCCCACAAAAGAGATTCTTCAGGCAGAGCAAGTCTTCCAAAATGATGTTCCAAAAGAAAAGACTGTTCCTAACGCAACTTCTCCTCTTTTCTGCGAAAAGTGCGGCACACCCATCAAAAACGGGCAGGCTTTCTGTTCCGGGTGCGGACAATCAACCGCGCACCTTTTTAACACAGATACCGAGATGTTAAACGATACTACACCTGTTTTCTGTCCCAGATGCGGCAGCCTGGTTGATTCCAAAGATCGGTTTTGCTCAAACTGTGGACAAAATATCACCAACGTTGTAAATTCCGAAAGCGCACCTGCGTCAATTTCAAAAACGCCGTCTCCTTCTTTCTGTGAAAAATGCGGTGCTCCAACCATTGCAGGCGAAGCATTCTGTTCTTGCTGCGGCCATCCGACTACGAGTCCTTCAAATTTATCCTCACCAGTTTCTACAGGGTCGGTTTCACCGGTTTCCGTCTGCCCTCAATGCGGACAGACGATTTCTCCAGGGAACACATTCTGTCAGAAGTGTGGCCTTCCAGTGAACATGCCGTTTACTCCGCCTCCAATTCAGCCGACTGGTAAAAAGAAGAGTAACGCGACAGTTATTGTGGTTACAATTGTAATTGCAGTTGTTACAATTCTTTTAGTCGCCGGAGGTGTTTTCGCCGCTTTTCTGATTCAGGGAAATTTGAAAGAGTCTGCAATTCAGGAATATCTTGATAACGCCGAAAGTTTTCAGGCCGAGATTCTGGATGCGGGCATCAACCTAGAAAGTATTGGAAACGAAGTGCAAAATAACTGGTACAGTTATCTTTACGAAAGTTATTCCGGCTACGACACTTCAAACGACGCAGTGAATGCGGCGTACGAAGCAATGTCCTCAGAAGTTTCGGAAGTCGAACTGAGCAATTCCTATATTGATGATTTGTATGACTCGCTTCGTACCGTTCCAGATGAAAACGATACGGCACTCACAGAATTGCGGGATGCCGCAGAAGACTTATATTATACATATTACACTCTTTATGATTCTGTTTTAAATCCCGATGGAAGCTCCTATATCTCCTTCTCTTCCGATTTTCTGGACGCGGACACCAAAATAGTAGATGATTATAATCTGTTCGATCAGTTGCTTGACAGCTATACTATTGACTGATATCTTTCATTCATTCTTAAAAAGGAACGGAGACTGTATAAACAGTCTCCGTTCCTTTTTAACCTATTCTGCATATTCTCCGCAAAAATCTATTCTAAGCATCTGTCTGATTTTCTCTGGGTTATTGGACAGACTTAGGCCCCAAAGAAGCTTTGCATATGCCGACTCTAATGTCATATTTCCTGCTGAAATGGCTCCTGCTTCTATTGCAGCGGTACCAACACGATAGCGTTCCAACTCCACCTGTCCGGATTCACATTGCGACACAACTAAAAAAACGATCCCTTTTTTAACTGCTTCTGACACAGATTTCGGCCACCCACCATAGCTGGGAAGTCCACCAGCTCCAAAGACACGCAGAATAATTCCACGAACTCCCGCATCTACCAGACTATTCAATACCTTTGCAGAGGTTCCTGGCACAAGAGAGATAACCGCTATTTCTGCCTCCAGACGTTCAGGCAATTTCACAAGTTCAGAGGTTAAAATTTCTTTTGATATACAAACAGCCTCATCCGTTATAGTACCGATTTCCGTTCCATTTGCTGATGTAAACGCATCGAACATCCGTGTATCCGTTTTATGAACCTTAACTCCTGAAAAAACTTTCCTTCCGAATACAACTACAACCCCCTTCAGATCAGAACAAGCCACCGAAAATGCATTCCTTAAATTAATGGGAGCATCAGATTCCGGTTCGTCAAATGTACGCTGAGACCCGGTAATTACCACCGGTTTCTGGATTCCTACACAGAGAAAGCTTAACATTGCAGACGTGTAAGCAAGTGTATCGGTCCCGTGTGTGATAACAAAACCATCAAAATCCTCCGCCTCATGAATCCTTCGCGCAAGTTCAAGCCAATGGGAAGGTTCAATATCAGTGCTGTCAAGGGAAAACAAATCTACTGTTTTTACTGAACAACAGTGGTCTAAACGAGAACGTTTCAACAGCTCTTCTCCCGTATAAGTAGGCGAGAGGTTTTCTAAACCTGAACATGAAATTGTCCCTCCGGTAGCCAACATCAAAATTTTTTTCATACCGATTCCGTCCTTTATTTTTCCTCAGCATTATTGTACCACATTTTTAATTTTTACAGAGAGATCTTCAATATTTTCATCAACAAGCAAAACATTTTTCATTTTATACTCTTCTCACAAAAGAAAACATCTATTTTTGTCGAGTTCAACAGCTTTTCCTTTTTTGGTTGAACCAAAACGAATTTTCTGTTATTCTAAGGGTAATTATTGTACTTTTAGGAGGTTATACCATTGGATTCCCGTTTAAAAATTCGTGTTGCCAAAAAAGAGGATGCTGCTTTGGTTTTATCCTTTATTAAAAAAATTGCCGAATATGAAAAGATGTCAGAACAAGTAGTCGCCACTCCCGAAACCTTGGAAGAATTTGTTTTTAACCGTCAGGCTGCAGACGTACTCATTGCTGAA
>CAUABB010000159.1 GCA_958427155.1 uncultured Oscillospiraceae bacterium
CGGTTTTAAGGCCACATGCTTTGGCATCTGCCATTAAGCGGGTTTCTCCAGGATTATAAATCGCGTCAAATAAAGCGATACTGCCTTTAAGCTGTTCTTTTCTTAAAGGCGATTCGTTTATGTGAGGATACATCCCAGACGGTGTGGAATTAACAATCAGGTCGTACTTTCCTCTAACGTCATCCAGACAGACAGCTGAAATTCGAGCTGCAGGATTTTGAGATGCAAGCTGTTGTGCGAGTACGGCGGCTTTTGAAACGCTTGCCGCCCGGGCGGCAAGCAGAACCTCAGAAGCGCCCTGCCATGCCGCTTCCGCCGCCATCATTCTTCCTGCGCCACCATAACCAAGTACCAGAATCCGTTTCCCCAAAAAACTACATCCAAGCTCTTCAACACTTTTTAAAAAACCAGTAACATCGGTGTTATACCCACTCATCCGTCCTTCTTGGTTTAAAACCACATTGACCGCGTGATATCTTTGAGCTGAGCGGTCGAGTGAATGGAGAAAGGGGATGATCTCCTGTTTATAGGGAATTGTAACATTAAATCCTCTAAGTTGTTTGAGCTCTGGAATTCGTTTCTGAAGGCCTTCGAGGGGGATGGGAAAAAGATGATAGGAACACTCTGGCATTCCCGAAAGCGCAAATAGCTTTTTATGAATTTCAGGGGAAATAGAGTGGCCTAGTGGATATCCAATTAATGCATAATGTTCCATAACTTAATCCTTTTCTAGATTTTAAGAAAAATCACATCTTTACAGGCCTGCCGGTTGCTGTATAGTTCTGTTAACTTTTTGTATAAACAGCGATGATTTCAACAGCAAAATGTTGAAACTGTTTAAAACATTTCAATCGAAATTTGATTTTTTAAAAACAGTCGCTGTAATTATGAACAAAAAATTAACATTTGCGTAAAACTAACAAATTTTGGAGAACAATATGGTATAATTATACCAGTTTATGTTTTTTGATGCAAGAATGCATGTGGGAAAGGAGCCTTTGAAATGAGCGGTGTAACCATAAGGGGGACGGGCATGTATCTGCCTGCGCTCTGTGTTGACAACGAGGCTTTTACACAATTTTTAGACACGTCAGATGAGTGGATTCGGACAAGGACAGGAATTCATACCCGACATCTTTCAGATGGTGAGCCAGTCTGGGCTATGGGGCTGAAGGCGGTTTATCAGGCACTGGATATGGCGGAGGTTGATGCAGAAGAGATTGATATGATTATCGGTACAACTGTTACACCAGATTTTTGCACTCCATCGCTTGCCTGTATGATTCAGGGAAAAATCGGGGCTACCCGTGCAATTGCGTTTGATATCAGCTGCGCTTGTGCGGGGTTTGTTTATGCTTTGGATATGGCAAACCGCTATCTTGTGACCGATCCTGCAATTAAAAATGTTTTGATTGTCAGTTCTGAAATGCTTTCACGTATTACGAATTATGAAGACCGGTCTTCCTGCGTGATCTTTGGAGATGGTGCAGGTGCCGCTATTGTTTCCGCGGCGGACAGCCTGTTTACTTCCAGCTTAAAGGCGGATGGAACGGGAGCAAAGTATATTTTCGGCAGATATCCGGGAACCAAGAACCCTTTTTGCAATCCGTCTCCAGCAATGGATTATGACGGCTTTGGCGATTATAAAGACGGTTGTCTTTATATGAATGGAAAAGAAGTTTATAAATATGCAACGAGAGTAATGGCAGAGACTGTGACGGAGGCAGCTGCGAAAGCCGGCCTTGTTCCTGAAGATATTGATCTGGTTATTCCGCATCAGGCGAATATCCGGATTATTGAGACGGCGGCACAGCGGCTTAAACTCCCGATGGATCGCTTTGCGGTGACCATTCAAAAGTATGCAAACGCCTCAAGTGCCTGTATTCCAATTTGCTTGGATGAAGTTAACCGGGCGGGGCGGCTTAAAAAAGGCGATAAAATTTGTTTTGTTGGCTTTGGCGCTGGACTTATTGCCGGTGCGGCTTTAATGGAGTGGTAAAGGTTTTTCTTTGAAAGTTTAAAAGTGAAGGAGTGGTATTCATTGGCGAAGACAGCGTTGATTACAGGCGCGTCCCAGGGAATTGGCGCCGCGATTGCGAAAAAACTGGCATCTGACGGTTTTAACATTGCTGTAAACTGTTACAGTGAACGGGAATTGGAAAACGGTGGTCAACAGGTAGCCGAAGCCTGTAGGGCTTTCGGTGTTGAGGCGGAGTGTTTTATTGGAGATGTTTCCAGTTTTGAGTCCTGCGCGGAGATGGTAAAGGCAGTTCGAGCGCGTTTTGAAACAATTGATGTCCTGGTGAATAATGCCGGAATTACGAAGGACGGCCTTTTGGCGCGGATGTCTGAAGCGCAGTTTGATATGGTTGCCGCGGTTAATTTTAAAGGCGTTTTCAATATGACTCGTCATGTTAGCGGCGTAATGATGCGTCAGCGTAGTGGCCATATTATCAATATTACTTCTGTTGCCGGACTTTATGGAAATCCGGGACAGTTTAACTATTCCGCAACGAAAGCGGGTGTAGTTGGGATGACTCTGACAGCGGCCAAAGAGCTCGGCCCCAGGAATATCACCGTAAACGCGGTAGCTCCCGGTTTTATTGAGACTCCGATGACCGATGTCCTGACTCCCGAACAAAAGGCGGCGGCTCTTTCCAGCGTTCCGCTTGGTCGCTTTGGAAAGCCAGAAGATATTGCCGCGGCGGTTGCGTTTCTTGCTTCTGATGCCGCGGGCTATATCAGCGGACAGGTTATTGTTGTAGACGGCGCTATGTCTATGTGATTTACCAATGGAGGAAATAGGATGAAACGGGTTGTAATTACCGGAATGGGGGCGATTACCCCAATCGGAAAAACTGTGGATGAATTTTGGTCTTCGTTAAAAGAAGGGCGTCACGGCATTGCGCCGATCACTTCTTTTGATACAACAGATGTTCCTGTAAAATTGGCTGCTGAAGTCAAGGATTTTGATCCTACTCTTTATATTGAGAAAAAGGAGACTAGGAGAACTGACCGGTTCTGTCAATTCGCCCTTGGTGCGGCGCTTGACGCACTGAAAGATTGTCAGACGGATTTCAGCGATCTCGATCCGTTCCGGGTTGGCGTGATTGTTGGCAGTGGGATCGGAGGCCTTCATACAATAGAAGCGGAGCATACAAAGTTGCTGGAAAAAGGGCCCGATCGTGTATCGGTTTTCTTTATCCCGATGATGATTTCCAATATGGCGGCGGGGACAATCGCAATGAAAACTGGTTTTAAGGGGGCAAACTATTGTCCGGTGACCGCTTGTGCTACTTCTACTCATGCAATTGGCGAGGCATTTCATGCGATTAAGAACGGCTATCTTGATGCCTGTATTACCGGGGGTGCAGAGGCGACAGTCACTAAATTTGCTGTAGCCGGGTTTAATAATATGACTGCGCTTTCAAAAAGTACAGATCCGGATCGTGCATCGATTCCGTTTGATGCTGAGCGCGACGGTTTTGTTATTGGTGAAGGTGGCGGAATTCTGGTTCTGGAAGAACTGGAACACGCTAAAGCGCGTAGGGCTCAGATCTATGCGGAAATTGTCGGGTACGGCGCTACCTGCGACGCTTACCATATTACAAGTCCTGCTCCGGACGGAGTAGCGGCGGCGAAAGCGATGAGTCTTGCTGTTGAGGAAGCGGGGCTGCGGCCGGATGAGATTGATTACATCAATGCGCACGGAACCTCTACTCCGCTTAATGATAAGTATGAGACTGGGGCGATTAAAATTGCGTTTGGGGACGCGGCGTCCTCTGTGGCAATTCGTTCAACCAAGTCGATGACAGGTCATCTCCTTGGTGCCGCTGGAGCGGTGGAGAGCATTGCCTGTGCCATGGCGCTGAAAGAGGGAATTATTCCTCCAACAGTCGGCTATCGGAACGCTGATCCAGAGTGCGATCTTGATTATGTTACGGAAGGAGCGCGCAAAGCGAATCTCCGGGCTGCGATTTCTAATTCGCTTGGCTTCGGCGGTCATAACGCGACCCTTTGTTTTCGCAGATATGAAGAGTAAAGCTTGTATATAAGAAATCATGGAAAGACGGGTGGATTATGAAACTGACACTGGAACAGGTGTATGAGTTAATGGACAAAATGGCGGTTTCCGGGTTGGGAGAGGTTGAGATTGAATCCGAAGGAGTCAAGATAAAGGTTAAGGCAAAGGATCCTCAGCCGATCGTTCAGACGGTATCTCCCGCGGCGGCTCCGGTTGCTGCTCCCACTGTTTC
>CAUABB010000160.1 GCA_958427155.1 uncultured Oscillospiraceae bacterium
TGCCTCAACACCAATATAAGGCAGAGTTTGTTTTAAAACAGCTGAGACGGCAGGAGCAGCAACTACACTTCCGTAAATATTTCCGTCACGTGGAGTATCTACAATAATAAGAACAGCAATCTGTGGATCGTCTGCCGGTGCAAAACCTACAAAAGACGAAATATAAGAAGTGGTATCTTCTGAGTCAAGCTTCTGGGCAGTACCGGATTTTCCGCCGATTCGGAAACCACTGATATAAGCATTACTTCCACCATTGGTCGTAACAACCTCCTCTAGAACTTGACGCATGGTTTCAGAGGTTTCGCTGGAAATGGCCTGACGCTTGACAGTTGTACCAATATTTTCCACAACATTATTATTTTCATCCAAAATCTGTTTGACTACATGAGGCTGAACCACATAGCCGCCGTTCACGACAGCTGCAGTAGCAGTGATCATTTGAAGCGGAGTAATTTTGTTAGACTGACCAAAAGAACAGCTTGCAAGCTCAACTGCCCCCATCTGATCCGCCTGGTATACAATACTATTTGCTTCACCCGGAAGATCAACACCGGTCTTTTCCATAAACCCAAAAGCATTTACATAATCACAAAAAGTTTCTGCCCCCAGTGAACTACCGATTGCCACAAAAGCGGGGTTACAGGAATTCACCATAGCCTCGACAAAAGTCTGGGTTCCATGACCGGACAGACGCCAGCAATGCATTGCTTTTTCATATCCTTCAACATGAAACGATCCCGTACAGTTAAACAGTGTATCTAATGTAATGGTTTTCTCTTCCAGCGCCGCCGAACCGGTAACAATTTTAAAAACGGAACCTGGTTCGTAAAGCTCTGTAATTGCCTTATTCTTCCACTGCAGCTCACGCGCTTCTGAAAGGGCCTCCGTTTTCTCATCTCCTGTGAGTGTCTCAATATAAGCCGCCGTTTCCTGATCCGCAATTTCAAACGGCTCATTTAGATTAAAATCGGGCTTTGTTGCCATTGCGAGAATTTCTCCGGTATTGACATCCATAACAATGCCTGCGGCACGGTTTTCAACCTTGTGAACCGACACGGCATCTTCTAGAGCATTTTCAAGAAAATGTTGTATTACTTCGTCAATGGTCAAAACCAAGCCATTTCCATCTTCCGGTTCATAATATTTTTCATATTGGAATGGCATATCAGTTCCAACCGCATTTTTCGCCGCAACGATTCTGCCGGGAGTTCCTTTCAAGTAATCATCATAATAGGCCTCAATTCCATATAATCCCTGATTATCCGTTCCCGTAAAACCAATCACAGTTGAAGCAAAATTATTATATGGATAATATCTTTTACTGTCTTCTACTAAGTTGATAATACTAGAAAGTCCTTTGTCTGCTATTAACTGGCGAACCTCTTCGGCTTTATCATCTTCAACCTTTTTTTGAACAACCTCATAATAATTGGTCTCCAACGTTTGCTGGTAAACCGTATCATAATCAACATCCAGAATCTCAGAAAGCCCTTCCGCAACCGCCACACGGGTTTCTTCATCTCCATCCTCAATGCTAGCAGGGGAGATAAAGACAGTCCATACGGTTGCACTTTTAGCTAAAACCGTCATATTACGGTCATAAATCGTTCCACGCTTCGGATTAACCGTAATATCTCTTAACTGCTGCTGAGATGCTTTACTCTGGTAAAAGCTACTATCCACTACCGAAATTACGCCGATACGCGCCAAAAGGGCACAGAATGCAAGCACAACGATCGGTACCACTACAACAAATATTCGCCGTCTCATCTTTCTGGTGGGTCCTTTTGCCGCCATAACACCATACCTCCCAGGGAATCATTACTCTTTAAGCCTTACTATTAGATAGCGAAAATGGGTTAAGATTCACATCCTAACCCGATTAGACGTCTCAATGTATTATATCATAACACATTATCCACTATGACAACAAGTTATCAAAAAATTCCTTTACAGAATCCCAAAAACTGGAAGATGTACTTTTCGGAACTTCAATTTTATTATCTTGCGTCAAACGAATATATTCTACTGTCGTACTATCTTTTTGGATCATTCCCAACTCGTTCTCAGCGTATTCCTGCACATTTTTAGGAGATACCTTACTCTCAAGTTCGAGATCCAGCCTGGTGCCTTCTGCCTCAAGTTTCGTATAATCTGACGTAGCCTGTGAAACCTGAGAGATGCGTTCTGTCAACTGAACACGGGTATACAACAGCGCAGACGCAACTAAAACTACCAGAAGCATGCAACCAACTGCTTTGAGTGGGCTAATTCTGGGGACAGTCTGTTCAACAGTTTTTACTTTCTTAGTTTTTACTGTCTCAATATGAGGCCGCTTCTCCAGAGGTTGAGCCTCGAATCTTGACAGATCGTATGCCGCATTTGTCCCGGCCATTTTGCCACATCCTTCCAACCCAATTTTTACTGATGCTTTCTTTATAATTTTTCTAAAATCCTAAGTTTGGCACTTTGGCTTCTAGCGTTCTCACTCAATTCCCTGTCTGAGGGTAAAATCGGCTTTTTATTAACCAGCTTCGCCCGTGGCTTTTTCCCACAGATACACACCGGAAAATCCGGGGGGCAAGTACAACCTTTACACCACATTGCAAAACGTTGCTTTATCATCCTGTCTTCAAGAGAATGGAAGCTAATTACCACCAGCCGGCCGCCTGACTTAAGCAGATTAAATGCTTGATCAAGACCAGTGGAAAGACTGTCTAACTCACCGTTTACCGCAATTCGGAGTGCCTGATAGCTTCTTTTACAGGGATTTTTCTCTCGCTTTGCTTTGGCGGGCATGGATGATTTAATCAGTTCATTCAGTTCAAATGTTGTCTGTATCTTTCTTTTCTCACGCGCCTGTACAATTCGCCGAGCAATAGTTGCGGAAAATTTCTCTTCTCCGTATTCGCGTAGAATCCGTGATAACTCTTCTTCAGGATAACAATTAACAATATCTTGGGCGCTAAGCCCTTTTTTACTCATCCGCATATCCAATGGTGCGTCATATCTGTAAGAAAAGCCGCGATCTGCGGTATCAAGCTGAAAAGAAGAAACTCCTAAATCAAACAAAACACCGTCGACCGAAGAGACACCTACAGCGGCAAGTCTCTGCTCCATCTCACTAAAATTGCTTTGAAGGACCTCGGCGCAAGGATAAGTCCTAAGTCTTTCAGATGCTACAACCACCGCATCCGGATCCTGATCAAAAGAATAAAGCTTTCCACTCTCAAGCTTTTTCGCGATTTCCACAGAATGGCCCGCGCCACCGGCAGTCGCATCCACATAAATACCATCCGGCCTAATTTTTAAACCTTCCAGACACTCTCGAAGCAGGACGGAATAATGTTTAAATTCCATAACTTTCTCCTGTTAAAATCCCAATTCATCCATTGCCTGCGCAATCGAATCAGAATTGAGATCCCTACAGGCCGCTTCCCATCTTTCCTTATTCCATATTTCAGCACGATTGGAAGCGCCGATGACCAGAATATCCTTTTCAAGGCCTGCAAAATCGCGCAAATTTGCGGGGATTAAAATTCTTCCCTGCTTGTCCGGTTCTACTTCACAGGCACCGGAAAAAAGATAACGCTGAATCGTCCTGGCTTTAGACATAGGCAATTCTTTAATTTTCTGCTCCAGTCGTTCCCATTCTTCTAACGAATAAACAAACAGGCAGTCATCCAACCCTTTCGTCACAACAAAACGTTGACCTAAATCCTCCCGAAGTTTTGCCGGGAAGTTCAGCCTTCCTTTGGCGTCTATGTTGTGTGAATATTCACCAATCAGCATCCCGGCACCTCCTTTTTAAGGATTTATTAACCACTTTTAACCACTTTTCACCACATTTGTTTTAATTATATACGATTGTAAAACGGATTTCAATTGTTTTTTAAAATTCTTTACAAATTAATTCTGGAAATTTTTGGGGAAAATAAAAAAGCCCCGGAAGGATCTCCTTCCAGGGCTTTATATTTTTTATTTTACTGTTGTTTCGGCTTCCGAAGCGCGATCCGAGCCGCCTTAATTTCCTGCATATTCTTAGCAAGAAGGGCTTCAATTTCCTGAAGACTTTGGTCTACAAAGTCATTGCTTGCCCTTTTGAGCTCTCTGGACTGAACCTGCGCCTGGGTATTAATTTCATTTGCGCGAATCTGGGCCTGTTTTACAAGTTCGTCATGATCTACGATTGCCTTAGCCCGTTCCTCAGCTTTTTGAATAATAATTTCAGCCTCCCGTTT
>CAUABB010000161.1 GCA_958427155.1 uncultured Oscillospiraceae bacterium
CGGCGGATTTTATCAAAAACCGATTCCCGATGATTTATAAAAATCTTCTTGAACATGGTTGTGATATGACCAAAGATTTAATTCCGGTCTATCCTTGCCAGCACTACCTGATGGGCGGAATTGACGTTGATCTCCACGGAGAAACCAGCATTGACGGATTATACGCCGCTGGAGAATGTTCTCATACCGGCGTTCATGGAAACAACCGACTTGCAAGCAATTCTCTTCTTGAAGCTCTTGTCTTTTCCAAACAAGCTGCTCTTGATATTAACAGTCGGTTGACTCAGGATCTTCCCGAGGTCGTTCCTTATGATTTTCCGGTACAGCAAACCTCTAACCCCCTTCCAAAAGGAATTCGTACAGAAGTTCGCGCTATTATGCAAAAGGCTCATTTTGTTATTCCAAACCCCGCCGAAGCCCTGCGTGGTTTTGAGCGGCTTAAAGAACTCAAACAATTCCTAGATAATGGGAATTTCGAGATTACACCTGACTTTATTGAAGCGCGTTCCTTAACGACCGTTGCCTATTTAATGCTGAAAGAAGTCATCTAAATACGGGGGTGCAGAATGAAATTACCACAGTTTTATATTGACGATCTGATTCGGCGTGCCATTACCGAAGATATCAATTACATAGACGTTACTACCGATTACCTTATTCCAGAGGAAAGTGTCTCTATTGCTAGACTAATTTCAAAGGACAGCGGCATTGTCGCCGGAATTGAAATTGGAATGAGGGTTTTTGAACTGCTAGATCATAGGGTAGAATATAAAATCTTAAAACCGGATGGCTCTGCCGTTTCAAAGGGAGATATTATCGCCGAATTAAAAGGAAGTACTGCTACTCTGCTAAAGGGTGAACGGACTGCTTTAAACCTGATGCAGCATATGTCCGGTATCGCAACTGAAACGAACAAATGCGTTAAGTTAATTGAGGGGACCCACGCTACAATTGCGGAAACCCGTAAAACCTTACCGGGGCTGCGCCCTATCCAAAAATACGCGGTAGTTGTTGGAGGCGGTGTCAATCACCGATATAACCTAAGCGATGCGGCTATGCTGAAAGATAATCATATCGATGCTTATGGCTCCCTGACCAAGGCGGTAGAAGCGCTCCGCGCTAAAGTTGGCCATATGGTAAAAATCGAGGTGGAAACCCGAACACTGGATGAGCTAGACGAAGCTCTCCGCATCGGCGCAGACGTCATTATGCTCGATAACATGGACTGCGCCACTATGAAAAAAGCGGTTGAAATCACAAATGGTCGTGCTAAGTTGGAAGCTTCAGGCAATATTACCTATGAAAATATTCGTGCGGTAGCCGAAACTGGGGTAGATATTATTTCGCTTGGCGCATTGACCCATTCGGTAAAATGTTTTGATATCTCTATGCGGATTCGAAGCAAAGTGTAAAAATTAAAGTAACAGCTTAAACGCCGGCGCTGTAATGCAGCGCCGGCGTTTTTAAACCTTTTATTATTGTTTCTCAAATAAGCAGATAAAAAACAGCAAGAATTAAGACAGTGTCTGCCCCCACGTTAATCAGCAAGAGCAACAAACCAATTAAAATCAGTTGATCACTTTCAAGTCCAAGCCTTTTGACGAATCCCTCCAAGGAACCGGAAGAAAGGAAGGAAGCCGGTGTCTGCATCTGACGGGACTGCGGCTCTGAAATCTCCACCGGCATAGTATGATGGACTGGAGAAGGATGACTGCGGCCTTCATGACCACCTCTGGTTTCTCCCTCTGCACGACCTTTGGGCTGGGAAAATTTCTGATTCTCATAGTTATGAATCTCGTGATCCCGGCTATTGTTTTGTTCTGGTTCAGATCGCTGATCTTCTGTGCGCACTCCCCGTGCGGCATTGCTGCGCTGGAGTCGTTCGTTTGCAATCCGTTGCATTTCCATCACTCGACGGATTGCATCCTCTTGCATGGTATGTATTTCAGAACGGGTATAATTTTGTCCTGGCACCGTCAATCACCACCAAAGAATTTTGAAAGCAGCCCGCTTTCCCGCAAGGCCGGCAAAACTGAGATCAGCTGCATCAACTTCAAAGCCTCGTCTACCCGGTGCTGTCGCTCTTCTTTTAGATGAGGACGCAGTGCCCGGATCAATGCCGTATTTTTATCATCATGTTTTATATTCTTTAAAATATTCTGTACCCTAATCAAGGACGCAATATCAATTCCTCCCAAGTCAAGGCCGTCCAGATTAAGTCCTCCAGATTCAGTACCGGAAGATCTTTGACCATCCGTTTTTTCAGGTGGGTCTCCTCGGCGTCCTTCACCATTTCCTCCGCTTTGGCCGAGCAGTGAACTGATGGCGCTCAAATCGAGCTGGCCGTTCTGACTGTTGTTTTGACCCAGCATTCCCGCGAGCTGCCGGAGATTTTCCTGTCCTTCGCTACTACTTAAAATCTCCTGCAATTTTGCCATCAGATCATCCATCAAATTAGCCCTCCATTAGTTTCTTCAGCAGCTCCTTTGCCTGGGGAGACTCCATTAATTTATTTGCCAGCTCCGGGTTGGAAATCAGCTGCTTTAACTGATCATTTGATCCTTTCGTCTGATTTAAAAGATAATCCGCATTTCCACTTTCCAGTGCCTTCCGAAGTGTTTCCGGATTGGTTCCCAGCTTTTTCCCCGCCATTTTCAAAAGCAGGTTAAGCTGCGCTTGAGAAAGCTCTTTTGCCATACAGTAATCCCTCGTTTCATAAAGCTGTTCCCTATATTTTATTTCTATGCTACAATATTGGTGAATAGTACCGGGAGGAATGAGTATGAGGATCGTTGTGTTGTCAGATACGCATCGTGATTTTTTTACCGCTTTGGAGATTGTAAAACGTCACCTAATGAATGCCGATGTATTCATCCACCTTGGTGACGGGCTGAAAGAATGGGACGATATACGCGCCCTTTATCCTGACAAAAAAATGCTTGCCGTGCGCGGAAACTGCGACTTTGCCTCGGACGAACCAGCCTCCGCTATTCTCGCCTGCGAGGGGGGACATAAAATTTTTTATACGCACGGGCACCTATATAATGTTAAGTCCACTCCGGATAACCTGATGCAGGCAGCCCGAGAGAATGGCTGTGATATTGTGTTGCACGGGCACACCCACACCGCTGCCCAATATTACGAGGACGGACTTTATCTTCTTTGTCCAGGTAGTCCTTCCTCTCCAAAAGACTCAAAAGCGGGCTACGGAATTGTAGACATTACAACAGCGGGAATTGTTTTAAACCGAGTTGAATGGAAGCCATAAAGGGGAAAGCCATATGCCAAAGCGCTTAAAATATCACTTTGAACCACTCAAAGGCTGGATGAATGATCCGAATGGGTTATGCTGGTTTAACGGACAGTATCACGCCTTTTTTCAACACTATCCATATGCGCCGAACTGGGGACAGATGCATTGGGGACACGCCGTCACTAAAGATTTTATCCATTGGAAAGAACTCCCTATTGCCCTGTTTCCTGATCAACCCTACGAGGATGACGGAGGCTGTTTTTCTGGCAGTGCGGTTGTAAAAGATCAGATTCTTTACCTGTTTTACACCTCTGTGTCACACAAATGGGGGCAAACCCAGTCTGTGGCTTTCAGCCGAGATGGCATACACTTTGAAAAACACCCCGGAAATCCTGTTATTATCAAGCCACCCACTGAAGGAAGCCGTGATTTCCGCGATCCGAAAGTCAGCTTTTTTGACGGATGTTATCACATGGTTTGTGGTACTGGAAAAAACGGTGTTGGAAAAGTAGCGCACTATGTTTCAGACGATTTATATCACTGGGATTATCAGGGTATCCTGATCGAAGGAAAACAATATGGATCTGTAATCGAATGTCCGGATTTTTTCAAAATTAACGATACTTATGTCTTGATGTTCTCTCAGATGAATCTGCCGGATCACGCGGTTCGCTTTTTAACCGGTTCTTTTGACGGAGTAAATTTTATTCCTCAAACCGACCAGTCACCTGAGGTGGGACCACAGTTTTACGCATCCCAGAGCTTTAAAGCGTTAGATGGACGGCGGATTGTCATCGGCTGGCTTTACGACTGGAAAAAAGAATTAGACCAAGGAGCGGATTATGCGGGCGCATTTACTATCCCACGCGAACTCACATTAAAAAAGGACGGCACTATCTGTCTCTTTCCAGTACAGGAAGCTGCCGGTTTTTTAACTGAACAAGACAGATTCGTTAAAGTTACGAAACACGAAATCCA
>CAUABB010000162.1 GCA_958427155.1 uncultured Oscillospiraceae bacterium
GCCGAGATCGTTTGAAACAAACTCAAAAACGGTTTTGGTATAATAATCCAAGCCCCGAACGATTTTAGGATTGATCACAAAAGCAATCCCCATTCCCTTCAAACGGGTTTGCAGCTCCTCAAAATGCGAACGGCACTCCTCGCAGAGATAGTCCAGCATCACCGGAGCGTCCTTTGCGATTTCCGAGCACACCGGACTTTTGCAGTCAAGAATCCGCATTGGGTTCTTCTCAAGCCTTGTCAGACAGGTTTCGCAAAGCTGATCCTGATACGCCTCAAAATAGGATTTAAGGGCCGCGTGATACTTCGCCCGACATTGCGGACATCCAATCGAATTGAGCTGAAGCTCCAGATTTTTCACTCCAAGAGTGCGGAAAATTTCATCTGCCACGCCAATTACTTCCGCGTCCGCCGCCGGGGAAGAAGCGCCGATCATTTCCACCCCAAACTGGTGGAACTCCCTCAAACGACCCGCCTGCGGCTTTTCGTATCGGAAGCAGGAAGTGATGTAATTTAACTTTAACGGCAGAGCCTCGTTTAAAAGCCCGCGCTCCAATACGGCGCGCATCGTCCCCGCTGTTCCCTCCGGCCGCAGCGTAATGGAACGCTCCGTCCCGTTAACCGTAAATGTATACATTTCTTTCTGAACCACGTCAGTGGTATCACCAACAGAACGGGTAAAAAGCTCTGTATGCTCAAAGGTGGGAAAACGGATTTGTCGAAACCCGTAAAGCGCCGAAACCTCTGTAACGAGATCCTCCACAAACCGCCAGCGATAGCTCTGGCTGGGCAAAATGTCCTGTGTGCCGCGGGGGGCTCTGTACTGTACTGCCATAAACTCTTCCTCTCTTACGCAGGGCTTTCCCCTGCCTGTTTTTATCATCAAAGGCGCTCTGCGGTTATCTTCGCCAAAAGCGCCTTTTCCCTACAATAAAGCCCCCCATCCTTTCGGCCGGGGAGCAAACGTCAAGATCTTTTCTCTAAAACGCCGCCTTGAACCGTTAACGGTTCGGGTTGACAATATTCCGCCAATCGAGATCGCCGCGTTCCAATCCGTGAATCAACACTTCCGCGGTCGCAATATTAGTCGCAACCGGGATATTATGAACGTCGCAAAGACGAAGCATATTCATCTCGTTAATCTCATGCGTTTTGGAGGTCATCGGATCCCTAAAAAACAAAAGCAGGTCAATTTCATTACAGGCAATTCTGGAAGCAATCTGCTGGTCGCCCCCGTGACTTCCGCTTAAAAAACGCTGAATTTCAAGGCCGGTTGCTTCGGCAACTAATTTCCCGGTCGTCCCGGTTGCACATAAATTATGCCGGCTCAGGATACCACAGTAGGCAATACAAAATTGTACCATGAGTTCTTTTTTGGAATCGTGCGCGATGACTGCTATGTTCATATCCTAATCCTCCCTTACTGAATCAATAATTCCACATAATCTCCAAAAACTCGTGAAGCAATGTTTTCAAACACCCTTGCGCAAAGAGTTGACTTTTTAAAAGAGTCTGCGCCAAACTCAATAGACGACAGTTCGTCACTCATTGGCACGACCCCAATCAACTGCGCCCCTACCAAATCAATGACCGTATCCAGATCCTCAATTTCATTAAGACGAATTTTCTTGTGATAAACCTTGTTGATTACAAGTCTAATTTTAGAAGTTCCGTATTGCTCTAACATCCCGGTCAGCCTTCCAGCATCCCTGGCACTGACAAAATCAGGAGTGGCCACCACCAAAGCAAGGTCGGCAATTTTAGGCGCAAGTAACAAAGAAACGCCAATCCCTGCTGGTGCGTCTACAATCACAGTATCAAAATAACGGGAAAGCGCCTTACAAAAATCTGCGACACTGTCATAATCAATCCGGGTCGAAATTCCAGAAGGAGCCACTACCAGGGAAAGGTATCCATCTTTAGTTACAGGGATTACTCCGTCACTCAGACGACACTCCCCCCGAAGGATATTTCCCAGGTCATACACAGCACGATCCTCAACCCCAAGCATCAGGTCAAGGCCACGTAACCCAATATCTAGCTCAACAATTACTGTCTTCCGCCGCATGGACGCAAACGTCATCCCCAAAGCAGATGCAACGGTAGATTTCCCTACGCCACCCTTACCGGAAGTTACTAAAATAATATTCGACATAAACATACCTCAAATACATTTTAACCGTATTGCGGGCATTTGTCAAAAGTTTTTATAAAACAACTTTCGTTTTTATTAAATTTCATTAAATTCAGATCGTTTTACTCATCCTCGCTGCTGTCAGAATCAGAAGACGATACCGTCCCGGAGCGCTGGGCTTTGAGTTCGTTGTAAGCATTGATCACCTGTGCCATCATATCAGCTGAATACTCTCCATTTTCGAGTACCGCCGCAAAAGCAATTTCAGGCGTTGTCAACGCTGGATAAAAACCAATAACCGTTGAGTTCGTCTGAGTTTTTGTCACCTGCGGCGTACCGGTTTTAATCGCCACGCCGCCTTCTATATTAACCATGGTTGCCCTATTGTTCGCTGCCCCCCGCATACCAGCCTGTACAATATCGAACACATCGTCATGACCTGCCATCTTGTCAGAAAGAATTTCCACCTGGGTTTCCTCAATGGTTTCAGACAGATCATAGCTGTTAACCGACTTAATAATATGGGCACCGTACCGGGTTCCCTTATTAGCAATTGTCATTGCCTGGATCGCCATCTGCAGCGGGGTGATTTTTGTTTCAGATTGCCCGATTGCCGCCTGCCAAGTATTTCCCTGATACCAGACTTCACCGTTTTGCTGGGCGAGTTCAGGGCTGGCAACCTGCCCCGGCTCATTCCGAATCTCAAGGCCGGTATCCGACTGCCCTAATCCGAACAGGGAAGCGTAATAATTGATCTTTTCAATTTCAAGCCGCCGTCCGACATCATAAAAGAAGATGTTGCAGGACTTTGTAATGGCTTCTACAACCGATATATTTCCGTGATGTCCGGTACATTTTGGCCAATATGGGTCTGGGCTGGTGTCAAACGTATAGACTCCATTACAGTAAACTGTGCTGCTTTCATTAATTACCCCTTCCATTAAAGCTCCTGTAGCGGTAATCGTTTTAAAGGTAGAGCCAGGACGGTAAATTTCCCAAAAAGCACGGTTTTTCTTTGGATTGAGCGGATCATTCTCAATTTGAGCGCTCAGCTCCGGATCCTCCAGATCACTGATTTTATAGGTTGGATAAGTAGCAGCAGCCAAAACTTCTCCGTTCGTCGCATCTAGCACAACAATCGCACCAGCGTTGGCGCCACTTCCTTTTCCACCGCTGCTGCGCAGATTTAAAATAAAGTTCTCCAGAATTTCCTGAACCTTTTGCTGAAATTCCAAGTCAATTGTCAGCATGACCGAATTCCCCGCAACCGGTTCTTCTGCTACAGTGGAAGATATCACCTCTCCCTGGCTGTTCTGCTCAACCCGAACGGTTCCCGCTTTGCCGCGCAGGACATCCTCCATGGTATACTCTATTCCTTCCCGTCCGACCTTATCATTTAAAGCATATCCCTTGCTGGTATATTCCTCCACCTCTTCGGGGAAGATAGCCGACATGGAACCCAGAATATGAGGGAGTGAATCACCAGGCGTATAATCGCGGATTGATTCTGCGGAAACATCCACACCGGGATATTTAAAGCTCAACTCCTTAATGGATGACACCGTTTCCGGTGTTACGTCCTCAGCAAAGGTATAACGATTATAGATGGAAAAATCCTTTGCAAACATACTGTAACGCACTCCTGCCAGCGTTCTGAGATCGCTTCCGGAATACTTCTCCAGCCCAAATTTCTCAACAATCGCATTAATGCATTCCTCTGCTGTAGCATAACTCTGCATCTCAAGTTTTGACTTCATCTGAGATACTTCGTCATCCTTACCAGGTAAAAAAACATAAGGGGGAGACTGCGAAATCGGCAGATCATCTACCCAATCTTCCCCGGCATCGCTCAAAATTTTTGTAAGCGCCAGAATGGTCTCGTTTTCAGTTTCTTTTTTTAAAAAAGCTCGATCAAAGACAAGGTTAAACCCAGCTTTATTGGTAACGAGGTCGTTTCCATACCGGTCTACAATCTTTCCCCGCGCAGCATTAACTTTTACTTCACTGATTGTTTTACTCCCGGCCGATTCCAAATACTTTTCCCCGTTTACAACCTGATACTCAATCAGACGGAACCCGCATAGCGCGCCCA
>CAUABB010000163.1 GCA_958427155.1 uncultured Oscillospiraceae bacterium
GTCCAAGTACTTACTCAGTCTAGGGAACATATTATTCGGAAAACTTATGAAGCGCTCAAAGGTGCTAAAAATGCAGTGGTGCATCTGTATAATTCTACATCAGTTGCACAGCGTGAACAGGTTTTTCGTAAATCCAAAAAAGAAATTATTGAAATAGCTGTGTCTGGCGCTAAAATGGTTCAGGAATTTGCCCGTCAGACAGAGGGTAATTTTAAATTTGAATATTCACCAGAAAGCTTTACGGGTACTGAAATGGAATTCGCTCTTGAAATCTGTAATGCGGTTTTGGATGTTTGGAAACCTTCCCCAGAAAATAAAGTTATTATTAACCTGCCGGTTACGGTTTCCATGTCTCTTCCTCATGTTTACGCCAGTCAGGTTGAGTATATGTGTGATCATTTAAACTATCGGGAAAACGTTATTGTCTCGCTTCATCCTCACAATGATCGTGGATGTGCGGTGGCCGATTCTGAACTTGGGCTGCTTGCTGGAGCTGACCGGATTGAAGGTACTTTGTTTGGAAATGGGGAAAGAACAGGAAACGTAGATATTGTTACTTTGGCTTTAAATATGTATTCTCATGGTGTTGACCCTAAACTTGACTTTTCTAATATGCCTGAGATTGTTAAAATGTATGAAGAAGTTACGGATATGAAGGTCTATGATCGACAGCCCTACAGTGGAAAATTGGTCTTTGCTGCCTTCTCCGGCTCACATCAGGATGCAATTGCCAAAGGTATGAAATGGAGAGAAGAAGCGCCTCGGGAACATTGGACCGTTCCATACCTTCCGATCGATCCGAAAGATATTGGGCGTGAGTACGAAGGGGATGTTATCCGGATTAATAGCCAGTCTGGTAAAGGCGGAATCGGATATCTTCTCCAGCAGCATTATGGGCTTGATCTGCCTGCTAAAATGCGGGAGACTTTTGGCTATATGGTTAAAAATGTTTCGGATCATCTCCATAAAGAATTATTGCCAAAAGAAGTTTATGAAATTTTTGTCAAAGAATTTGTCAATATCGTCGAGCCAATCACTTTGAAAGAATGCCATTTCCGACAGGGAAAAGAGATCGAAGCAACGGTTACAGTGTTTTATAATAAAAAAGTACTGGAACTCAAAGGAAAAGGAAATGGTCGTTTAGATGCTGTCAGTAATGCAATTAAAGAGCACTTCAATCTTTCTTATACTATTGTAACTTATGAAGAGCACGCGCTAACCCAGGGTTCTGATTCAAGAGCTTGTTCGTATGTGGGGATTTCTGACAACAAAGGAAAGGTGTTTTGGGGCGCTGGTGTTCATACCGATATTGTCACTTCTTCAATTGACGCACTGATTAGTGCGGTCAATCGGATGGTGATTAGTAAATAATTTTTCCGTACGTCGTTATTTTTGTTAAAAGCGAAAATTACAAATGAATTTCAAATAGCCCAGAGATAAGGTTTTTCTGCTGGGCTATTTGAAATTTTTTATTTAAGTTTTGAAAAAATTAGAGAAATTGGGGAAAAGTCATTCAGTTTTCCTTTGTTCAATTTTTGTTTCCAAATCATTTCCCTTTTGATTTTTAGGAGCTTTAAATGCTGTGATCAGCTCTCGGATTCCAATAAGCAGAACAAATCCTGCAAATATTTTTTGAAGTCCATTCGAACCAAGCGTATTTGCCACCCAAACGCCTCCTAAAACACCGATAACTCCAAATAATACACTGGGCAGAATAACACTTTTTTCAATCATTTTATTCTTTATATGGAACACCAGGGAAACTGCTGCAATTGGAAGGAAAAAAACTAGATTAATCCCTTGAGCTGCAAGTTGCGGTATTTGTGCGAAGATGGTAAGGTAAATTACCAAAATAAAACCTCCGCCTAATCCCATTGAGGCGGTAATCCCGGTTAAAAAGGCAATAATGCCGGTTAAAAGCCATTCCATTATTGTATCAACATCCTAACCGCCCCAGCGATAATGATTAGTGCAAAGATCAATTTCAGCCATTTAACTGAAATTTTTTTTAAAAGTAGCGCGCCTATTCCGGCTCCAACCATACCAGCAGGAAGGTAGGCAGCTGCTTTTATAAAATCAAGATTTCCATTTAAAAAATAAAGTGTAGTACTGATGAGGCTGGTTGGGAGAATAATTGCAATAGAAGTAGCATGTGCTTTTCTAGCAGGAATTCCGAATTTTTCAAGCAGTGGAACGATAACAACTCCACCACCCGCGCCAAACATTCCGTTTAAAATTCCGGAAACCAAACCTAGAATTCCATATTTTACCTTTGATTTTTCTTTCATGGGCATCTTCCTTCCGGTTTTAGTATCCACCTAAAGGAAGATATTATGTGTAAAATAAAAGCAAATTGATGTAAACATTAAATTTTCGCAATAAAAAACCGGACGATATCCGTCCGGTAAAAAATTTAAAAATACCGCCTCGCCGTCGTGCAGCAATTAAAAACCCGGTCCTTCTAGACAGGGTGGATGCCTTCCTGAAAATTTCTCGCTCCCTTCGTCCGCAGAGCGGGAGGTCTGCAGTCCGTTTCCAGAGTTAAAGCTCCTTTAATTAAGTGTCGGATTAATTAGCCACACTAACGCACAAGGCAGAAAGTATTTTATTGAAACCTTTCTTATCACATCTTTATTATATCATATGGTTTCTGGAAATCAAGAGGAAGATTATTCGTCTATTTCTTCTGTTTCCTGGTCGAATTCGTCTTCAAACATATTGTCAAGCCGCTCCAGAAAAATTGCACCGATTCTTTCGTATTCTTCATCGTCGTCAATAGTGGCCATCATTTCTTCACCGTCCACTATTTCCGACTTCAGAATCACCAAGTCGCCATCGTCCTCTAATGACTCTTCCGGTTTTTCGTAGTAGGGAATTAAAGCAAAATAGCGGTCGTTCTCTGTTTCCATGACGTCAAGCAATTCAAAAGCCTGTTCGTTCCCATCTTCATCCACAAGGGTGTAAATATCTGGATTCATATTCATATCCATATCGCTCATAGGATTCTCCTTTTTAATATATCGCTGCCGAAATAGAATTTACCGACAACAAGAATTTTATTCATATGCCCTAATTGTAATGGAAAAGAAAGGTAAAGTCAATGTTTTTAACTTATTAGCAAATACATCCTAATTTTTTTAAAAATTTTTTATAAAAACTATTGACAAATTCTATAAGGTGGTGTATAGTATAGACAGAAAGAAAGATAAGGGTTAGAAAGAGTAGAAAATGTAATGAAAGAGGTGTTTCCAATGGACAGTATAACTGAACATTCAAAGTTAGTGTCCAAATTGGAAAAGACAGGCGGAAACTTCTTTTAATTCGTGAATTGGGGCAGTTAGTTTGTGGGAACACGGTTTTTCACATGAAAGCCATTTTAATGATGATAGTACGAAATTAAATTAAGACGTTGTTCCGCAGACTGAAAGCGTTTGTGAGTTAAGTCGGTTGCCTTTTCGGTTTGGACTAAGAAAGGGTAAAGGTAAGGTCCAATGGGCTAGATAGTTTGTAAAAATTAATAAATTTTCTTTGCTTCAATGTGAAAGTAGATGGTGTTTATGAACCGTCGAGTTTATATTTGTGGATTAAAGATTGAATAAGGAGTAAAGGTTGAGTCCAATGGGCTGAATAGTTTTGAAAAGGGCTAATAGATTCTTCTTTGATTTAATCATGAAAGTAGATGGTGCCTATGATCCGTCGAATTCATGTCTATGGATTGAAGTTTGAATAATAGGTAAGGAGTGAGTCCACCGAAAACGTTAGCTTTTCCCAATCAGTATAAAATAAGTTAATATAATGAGGGCGGCACTGAAAATTTGGTGCCGCCTTTTCATATAATAACGCCGGAATCTGCTTGGTAGGGCGCTTGGTACAGCAACGCGCAGGATGCACTTTAATTGACCATTTGATGCCACACTTTTTCAGTTGTTTCAATATTTATTGTCCAACTTGGCAAATTGATCCAGAAGGTTATATTTCGGACTCAATCGTTCTTTTCGTACGGACTAAAAATACGGACAGTTCTGTATAGTGATGAGAGATAAGAATTCTGTTTAGCGTTCAGTACTGAGTCACGAAATCCACAGATGATTTACAATACAGTGTGGGGAACATTTTATCCGGTGCTTTTTAGATATCAGTCATTGTACTTGAGGTGTTATTTGTGCTAAAATAAAACAAATCTTTATTTTATAACAAAGTAAAAAGAAGGAAATATATGATGT
>CAUABB010000164.1 GCA_958427155.1 uncultured Oscillospiraceae bacterium
AATTTTTTGTCTTCCAGCACAATAGCGACAACACCCAAACGTTTTTCCATCTGTCTTACCTCCTTGTTGTAATTAAGTAGCAAAAAACCGCCCACGGAATTCCGTGGGCGGTTAGATGACATGACATTGATGATCAAGTATAAAATGTCTTTCTTGCTTGCCATCCTCTTTCCGCCCAGAACGAATCCCGGCTGTCAGGTTCCTGCAGTTAAAAAACCAGCGAAACAGAAAAACCATTTCCCCCGTTTATTGTTTTAATTATAGCACAGGTGAGGATAGATTTCAAGCAATTAGGCGAAAAATATACAAAAAAAGTATAAAATCCTAAACCTGTCTTTTAAAAAATTTTTGCTGAAAAACAGATTTGAGAACAACTTTAATGATATTTTTTTGCCCATTCTAAGATTAATTTTTCCATCTGTTTTAGGAAAGGCCGTGCCTGACGGACAGCAGGTTCAATAATAAGCTTTTTGTCAGCCATTTCCCGGTATTCTGCTAAAGTAACCCATTTTGAAGCAGAGGTTTCTCCCGGTAGAAGAGTGATCAGAGGTTCCTCTTCTTCCAACAGGAAAAGATAGGTGTCTACAAAACCGTATTCTTCCCGGCAACTTCCCAAAAGAATCAGTTTTTCTGCATCAGCCTGAAGACCAGTTTCTTCGAACAGCTCTCGTATAGCGCCGCCTTGACTGGTTTCACCTGCAAGGACGGCTCCGCCCGAATTTTCCCACTCGCCCGGAAAAAATTCTTTTTCCGGTGAACGTTTGGTTAAAAGGAGTTTTCCGTTTCGGTCAGCAGTCCAAACTGCAGCAATCAAACTGTATTCACCGTGTTTTCTCGGTGCGTTTCGTTCTATCTGTCTTCCAAGGGGACGACGATTTTGGTCATAAAGGTCTAAAAATTCCACGGCTATAAACGTCCTTTCGGTTTGGACAGCTGAATTCTAAAGCATCAGACTAGGGGAATCCCCAGTTTCTGTGCCTTTTCGCGGATAAAATCTAACTCTTCCTTATATTCTTCCAGAGAGTCGCGGTGCTCAATAATGACTGGTGTTTCAGGGGGAAGAGATGCAATTTCAGTTAAAAATGCATCGTAGTCCACATTCCCTTCTCCAATTTTTGCTTCTCGAATAAAATAAGTGAGATCGTCGGTCAAAATAACATCTTTGGCATGAATGCTTTTAATTTGAGGACCCAGTTTCTCAAAACACTCATGAAAAAATTCCGCGTTCCAGAAATAGCGGTCGGGTTGGAAAAGCATATTAAACGGATCCAGATGAACGGCAAACTGCGGACGATTGACATCTCGCAGAAGTTGAAGGTATTCACCGGGAGAAGTTGGGGGGACAATCGGCATACATTCAATGGTATAAAAGGTGTTCTGTGGATTCACATCGTCAATGATTTCTCGAATGGATTCCACGATCAAGCGGTAAGCTTCCGGAGTGCGGTCCTTTTGACAGCCGGAATACCACTTCGGGCCGGTAGAACCAGCTACGTTAACACAACAGCTAGCTCCAATTTTGTCGGCTAAACGAAGTTGACTTTTCGCATAAGAAAGTGCTTCTTGACGCACCAGCGGGTCGTCGGAAATCGGGCTGTTCCAGACGCCTACCTCCGCAATGGTAATATGATGTTGTTCGGCTGCTCGGCGGTAGGCAGCAATGGTTTCATCGTCTGCATCCCCTTTAATAGGGCAAACGGCAGCTGTGCAGCCGAGATCCTCAAAAAAAGTTGCCCACTCTTCTGGGGTAGAATGTTCAGGGAAGTATGACAGACCCAGTTTCATAAGGCCATCCATCCTTTCCGATTTTTAGGTCAAGGCGAAAATACGCCTTCTTTATTGTCAGCATATTAAGCATACATGATCATTGGGGCTTTTGCAAGAAGATTGTAAAAATTCTTTTAAATAATCTGAAACTCTCTGAAAAATGATTTTACTAAGAAAGACGTTGACGGATATTTGTCATTGATCTTGCATCTCCCGCCCGCAGATGGTACAATTTGGACAAATGGATTAAACTTGGAAGGAAAACGGATTATGGTTCAATTTGGAAATGACTGGGATGAGATACTGGCCGGAGAATTTGAAAAGCCTTATTACCAGAAACTGCGTAAATTTTTGAAACATGAATATTCTGTTAGACAGATTTATCCTGACATGTATTCAATTTTCAAGGCAATGCAGATAACGCCGTATCATTCCGTACGGGTGGTAATTTTAGGGCAGGATCCGTACCATGGCCCTGGACAGGCACACGGCCTTTCTTTTTCTGTTCAGCCAGGAGTTGAGCCTCCGCCTTCCCTTCAGAATATTTTTGAGGAGCTTCGCCAGGAGCTCGGATGTTATATTCCCAATAACGGCTGCCTTCTCCCTTGGGCGAAACAAGGGGTGCTTCTTTTAAATACAGTGTTGACCGTTCGGGCTGGAATGGCAAATTCTCACCGCGGATATGGTTGGGAAACCTTTACTGATCGGGTGATTGAAGCACTGAATGAACGGGAAAAACCGATTGTGTTCCTCCTTTGGGGGGCAAACGCTCGAAGCAAGACCGCTTTGATCACCAATCCAAATCATTTTATTTTGACGGCGCCGCATCCCAGTCCTCTCTCAGCATCTCGGGGATTTTTTGGCTGTGGCCATTTTAAAAGAGCCAACGAGTTGCTTGTTTCTCTTGGAGAAAAAACCATTGACTGGCAAATACCAAATCTTTGATAGAGAGAATTTCAAAGTTCGATGTTAGAGCCATTGATATATAAAATATTATAAATAACAGCAAAGGAGAACCAAAGATGCAGAACATCAAAACACCATTTTATGAGCTTGAAATCGGCGGCAAGGAAGGCCTTATCGTTTTTCGTGGAAAAAATCTTTCTTCACGGGCGCTCAAAGGACCTTGCTTTGAGGTGGACGGCAATCCTCTTTTGCCCGATTTTTCCAGTGTAAGGTTAACAGGACAAACAGAGCTGAACGAGGCTGTAACAGAATACCGTTTAGAAGGAATTTATTCCTCTTTTTCTGATTTAAAGCTCACACTTTTGTTGCGGGTGGCCCCAAAATCTCCGATTATTAGGTTTAAATATTTGCTGAGCGGGAAAGAAAATCACAAACTTACAAATTCGTCCGGAGAGATGTTAGATTACTGCAGTTTGGCTGTCACGAAAAGAGAGACGCTGACAGAGGTTCGTTTTTCGGAGTTTAATGAACTTACTCATAGTTTCTGTATGAATGAGGTCCCGATTCCGAAAAGCTATTTTAAAAACAGTTTTGATGTAATGGGTCCCCTTCTTGCGGGTACAAACGGAGATGAGAGCTTCCTGCTGGCTTATGAGCACGGTTCTCAATACCCAGACGCCTTTATTCATTTTTGTTTTACGCCACAAGGGGAAATAGTTCTTTCCGCTAAAAAAGGAAACTATACGGCCGGAACAGAGATTGGGGAATCTTCCTTTGAAACGATTTGGTTTGACTTTGGTATGGTAGCAGGTGGAGTGGAAGAGCTCGCCGCGGCTTTTCGCGAATTTCAGCTTAAATATGCTACCCTCAACCTGGAAAGCCGGAAGCCATATATCTTTTATAATACCTGGAATTATCAAGAGCGGAATAAATGGTGGAACCATAAGGCTTATCTTGCCGATATGGATGAAAAACGGATGATGGAAGAAATTGAGGTTGCCCACCGGATGGGGATTGAGGTCTTTGTGGTTGATACCGGTTGGTACGAAAAAACGGGAGACTGGATTGTCAATCGCTCACGTTTCGCGGATGGAATGAAATCGGTCAAGGCAAAGCTGGATTCCTACGGGATGAAGCTTGGCCTTTGGATTGGGCCTACCCTTGCCGCTGTGACGAGCGAAGCCTATCAAAAAAATCCCGGATGCCGAATTGAATGGGATGGAGAAGCGCCGGAACCAAAACCGATCTGGGAGACAGAGGAAAGCTATGGAATGTGTATTGTCAGCCCTTACTGGAAGACGTTGGCAGATACTCTGATTTCTCTTGCGAAAGAGCTCGGTGTCAGTTACTTTAAGTGGGACGCGATTGAGCAATATGGTTGTAATTCTCCGAACCATTTCCATGGAGATGAGGGAAATACCCCAGAGGAACGGGCCGATTCCTATGCCTTTCAGTTGGGCGTGTATATGTCTAAAATTGTTGACCGGGTTTGTTCCGCTTGTCCCGAGGTCATTATAGATTTTGATATTACCGAAGGACGCAGG
>CAUABB010000165.1 GCA_958427155.1 uncultured Oscillospiraceae bacterium
TTGGCGGGTTCTTTTTATATCAGTAAATATCATCTCAGCCGTCAGTTTAAAGAAAATGTTGGGTTTACTTTACACCAGTATGTTTTAAAAAAACGGCTGATGGCTGCCCGTTCCCTGCTTGAAGAGGGGAGGACTGTCAATACTGCTTTTATTCAAAGCGGTTTTAATGACTATTCTAATTTTTCGCGCAGTTTTAAAACGGAATTTGGATGTTCCCCTAAGCAATATGCGGGCACCCTTCAAAGCAGTACATTATTATAAAACAGCCGTCCATTTAATGGACGGCTGTTTTATACAGAAAAAGCCAAAGGAGATAGTACAATAGCTTCCAATTTTTATGTTTATAAGGAATGCTAAAATGTTTACTGTGGATAATCTTATTTGATAAGAACAAATGCTTTTCCGTTGTATTCTCTGGTCATGATTTCCGATTCATCCTCACTGTGTGCAACTACACCGAAGGGAAGACGTACGGCAGTTTGCAGATATTTCAGCATTGCCGAAACTTTTTGAGGAGAAATGCCGGAAAGCAGCGTTGTATCCAGTAAAATATATTCTGCGTCTATTTCATAAAGCTGATCTAATACCAGATCCAAGACACTGTCAAAATCTTCTTTGGCAATGTATCCGCTTAGTTCTGCTGCGTTTTCTGGAAGAACGAGGTGGTATGTGGGGGTATCAGGAGTAATTTCTACACATGTGGTAGGCGTACAGGCATACTCCGCAGATGAAATAGAACGTTTAACCGGTGTGAGAGAAAGAACATTTTCAGCCAGCAGCTGAATGTAGTGATAATTGGTTCCACAACATCCTCCCAAAATATTAATTCCCACTTTTGCCAGTTCTACCATTACTTCGGTGTATTCTTCCGCAGTGACGTCAAAGGTAGTAACTCCATCATGTTCTTGCGGCAATCCTGCGTTTGGCTGGATAAGGATCGGCAGACTTGTCAACTCTGCCAAATGTTTAGCGTGGGGGAGCAGCTGTTTGGGGCCTACACTACAGTTAATCCCAACCGCGTCTGCTCCGAGCCCTTCTGCCAGAGCTGCCATGCTTTCGATACAGCCTCCGGTATAGGTTCGACCATTTTCTTCAATTGTAAAAGAGCAGAAAACAGGAAGAGCGGTGTTTTCTTTAACTGCGAGAATTCCGGCTTTCATCTCATATAGATCGGCAATTGTTTCAATTAATACAGCGTCCGCGCCGTATTTTTCGGCAAGTAGGGCCTGCTCTTTAAAGATATCATAAGCCTCTTCAAAGGAAACCTCTCCCATTGGTTCCAGAAGTTTGCCACAAGGGCCGATATCATAGATCAGGTAGGCGGATTTTCCCGCTTCTTCAACCGCTCGTGCGGCGCATTCAAAGGCGCCTTTTGCCAATTCTTCTATAGAATATGGGAGATCTTTTACTTTAAAGCGGCTGTTGCTGAAGGTGTTGAGAGTAATTACCATAGCGCCGCTTTCAAGATACTGACGATGGATAGAGGAAACTTCTTCCGGATGGGTAATATTAAGAAGGCTTGGATTTTCACCTGGTTTGAGACAGCCATCCATCAAAACGGTGCCGAATGCCCCGTCAAAAATTAAAAAACGATTTTGAATATGGGTAAGCAGATCCATTGAAAACTCCTTTTTAAAATATTCCTACAGATGTTTTGTCTTTCCGGTCAAACTACTCGGCAGTCCCGAAAATAGAACAGGTTTATTATACACCCAGTGGGGGAATGGTGTAAAGAAAGTTTTAAAAAAGAGGAAGATGATATGTAGGGATTGTAGGAAAAACGGCCCCATAAATTAAAAGCTGTAAAATTCCGGTTGTGTCTTTGACTGGATCGTGTTACCATTGTTTTAGAAGGATGTGATTGGAAAAGGGGGAGTTAACATGGTATCAGCTGTAATTGTAGCAGCTGGGAATAGCACGCGGATGGGAACTAACAAGTTATTTTTAAAAATAGGAGAAATTCCGGCGGTTGTCCGAAGTTTGCTTGCGTTTGAAGCGGCCCCTTCAGTTGCTGAGACGATTGTAGTCACCAAGCTGGAGTACCAGGATTGGTATTCTGTTTGGAAGAAAGAGTATTCTTTAAAAAAACTCTGTGCAGTGACTTTGGGTGGAGAAACTCGTCAGCAATCAGTTCTTGCTGGAATTTCTGCCGCTTCGGAAACCGCAGATTATTTTGCTATTCATGACGGGGCTCGTCCTTTTGTGGATCCTCATGATATCGAACGGGTAATTCAAGATGCGGAGCACTTTGGCGCGGCGACACTTGGAGTTGCTGTTAAAGACACCATCAAAATAGTCTCTCAGGATGGCTTTATCAAAAAGACCCCTGATAGAAACAGCCTTTATATTACCCAGACGCCACAGGTGTTTCGAAAGTCGATTTATATGAAAGGGGTCGAGGCGGCTAAACGGGATGGGTTGGATTTTACTGACGATTGTCAACTGGTAGAGCATGCCGGGTATCGTGTCTTTATGACATCTGGCAGTTACCGAAATATTAAATTGACAACCAAAGAAGACCTTCTTGTTGCCCATGTGTATGCGAAAGGGGAAGAGTGAAATGATTCGAGTTGGACACGGATATGACGTCCACCGGCTGGTGGAAGGGCGTCAGCTGATTTTGGGTGGAGTAGATATCCCTCATACTGTCGGCCTTTTGGGCCATTCGGACGCTGATGTATTGACCCACGCTGTCATGGATGCTTTGCTAGGAGCTGCCGCTTTAGGAGATATTGGCGTTCAATTTCCGGATACGGATGCGGCTTATGCTGGAGCTGATAGTATTGAGCTGTTAAAGAAAGTAGTAGCTCTTTTACAAAAAGAAGGGTATCGCGTGGTGAATTTAGACAGTACTATTATTGCGCAGGCGCCGAAGCTTAAAGATTATATCGGCGGCATGCGTGATCGCTTGGCAGAAGCCTGTCAAGTGGATGTTGGTTGTGTTAACGTTAAGGCTACAACGGAAGAACGGTTGGGCTTTAGCGGACGCAAAGAAGGAATTGCTGCCCATGCGGTGGTATTGATTGAAATGAATTCTAAATAAACGAAAAAAAGAATGTCAATTTCCAAATTTTAATCATATCATGACAATAGGAGTGTTGACCGTATGTGGTGCTGTGCTCCTATTGTCTTTTTATTTTTTAAATAGATGGTGATGATTCATGGCAAAACAATTAATCATGCTCCGCTCGATCACCTACGCATATAAAGCGAGGGATTACCTTTCTCGCCGTGGGATTACAGTTAATATCCGTCGTACACCAACCTCTTTTTCAAAATGCGGTTGCGGTTATAGCATCTGGACGAAGCATGACCCTGAAATAATTCGTGAAATGCTGGAGAAAGTCGGCATTAAAGTTATAGGGATTGCAGAAATAGAATAAGCGTAAGCGTATGTTCGGAGAATTAACCGAAACGAAAAATGATGGAGGGACCGATCTTGATTTATTTTGACAATGCGGCAACCACCTACCCCAAACCACAAACAGTGGTGAAAAGCATGGAAACAGCGGTAAGAAATTTTGGAGGAAATCCTGGGCGGAGTGGACACGCAATGTCCATGAGAACGGCAACCATGATTTATAATACGAGAAAAAAGGCGGCAGAGTTCTTTCATACTCAACCTGAAAATGTCATTTTTACCCTTAATTGTACCCATGCGCTAAATATGGCAATTAAAGGAGCAGTTAAGCCGGGCGGACACGTTATTACTTCCTGCCTGGAACACAACTCTGTTCTCCGGCCGCTTTATTCGCTCAGTCAAACTTCAGGAGTTACCTATAGCATAGTAAATCCAGCACAAGTCGATGAATTGACACTGCAGGCGTTTGAGCATCAGATCACCCCAAAAACGCAGGTGATTGTCTGTACGCATGCATCAAATCTTACCGGCAAAATTATGCCGATTGAGCGGCTGGCAAATCTTTGTCGCGATAGAGGAATCCTTTTAATTATCGATGCCGCTCAGAGTGCGGGTGTCCTTCCTATTGATGTTCAGAAGCTGGGACGGTGCATAGTCTGTATGGCAGGACATAAAGGCTTGTATGGCGCTACCGGAACCGGAATGATGATCTTGGGAGAGAATATAGAACTTTCAACCCTTCTTGAAGGCGGTACGGGAAGCGTTTCAAGTGAGCTGGAGCAACCGGAATTTCTTCCGGATCGTTTTGAAAGTGGAA
>CAUABB010000166.1 GCA_958427155.1 uncultured Oscillospiraceae bacterium
TTTTCCTTTTTTAACATTTTTAGTTTTTGAAGGGCCAAATTGAAACTCCATACAATAGACGAACAAAGGCTCAGAAAAACGTAAAAACATCGTTTCAAACGTTCCGGCGAAATGTCTCGCGGCATGGATACCTCTTTTCGGAAGGCAGTTCCTCAATTTTTTTGCTTCGACGCGATTTTCTTTTTCACAAATCAGAAAACACAATCCTTGACATTTTAAAAAACAGTGTTATTATTAAGATCACGGGAATATTTTTAAAGCGTGGAAAAGGACACGGCAGACTTTCCATCCGCCAGAGAACGCCGCCTTAGGCTGTGAGCGGTGTCGGAATAGGACTTTCTGCTACCACCTTAGAGCTTGTGGCAACCGAGTTTCGGCATAACCGCAACGGAGTTTCCGTTCTCCGTTATCAAAAACCGCAAGTGGCAGGAAACTGCAATTTGGGTGGAACCGTGGAGCTTTACGCTTCATCCCATTAATAAATAATGGGATGAAGCGTTTATTTTTTGTGATACCACCGTCTTCACGCATCAAAACGCTTTTATAGAAAGGATGTAACGATATGATTAAAGTCACCTTAAAAGACGGCACTATAAAAGAACTGGAAGCCGGCATTTCAGCTGCGGACGCCGCAAAAGAAATCAGTATGGGATTATACAGAGCCGCCTGTTCTGCCAAGATTAACGGAAAAGCTGTTGATCTGCGTACTCCGCTTAACGAAGACTGTGAGCTTGAGATCTGCACATTTGACACTCCGGAAGGAAAACACGCCTACTGGCATACCACCGCGCATATTCTGGCGCAGGCGGTACAGCATCTGTTTCCGGAAGCGAAATTCGGAATTGGCCCTGCTATCGAGAATGGATTTTACTACGATATGGATCTTCCGCGCACACTAACACCGGAAGATTTCGAAGCAATTGAAGCCGAAATGAAGAAAATCATCAAAGCGGATATCCCCCTTACCCGGCGTGTTGTTCCAGCGTCTGAAGCGTATGCGTTCATGAAAGAGCACGGGCAGGATTACAAGCTGGAACTGATTGAAGAGCACGCTGAAAAAGGGGAGGACATCTCTTTGTACGAACAAGGGGATTTTACCGATCTTTGCGCCGGTCCTCACCTTCTCTCAACCGGACGGGTCAAAGCCGTTAAAATCACCAACGTAACCGGCGCCTATTGGCGTGCCGACGCAAACAATAAAATGCTTCAGCGTCTTTATGGAATCTCATTTCCTAAAGCAAGCGAGCTAGACGCTCATATGGCCATGTTGGAAGAGGCTAAAAAGCGCGACCACCGCAGACTCGGAAAAGAGCTTGAGCTGTTTACCATTATGGATGAGGGCCCCGGCTTCCCCTTCTTCCTTCCGAAAGGCATGATTCTCAAAAATCTTTTAATTGACTACTGGCGGAAAATTCACAAAGAAGCCGGTTATCAGGAAATCAGCACGCCGATGATCCTCTCCCGTACGCTTTGGGAACAGAGTGGTCACTGGGGACATTATAAAAACAATATGTACACCACTGTTATTGACGACCAGGACTTCGCCATCAAACCAATGAACTGTCCGGGCGGAATGCTGGTTTACAAAACCAAGCTGCATTCCTACCGCGACCTGCCGCTGCGGATGGGAGAGCTAGGCGTTGTTCACCGTCACGAGCTTTCCGGTGCACTCCACGGACTGATGCGTGTCCGCTGCTTTACTCAAGATGATGCACATATTTTTATGACGCCGGAACAGATCAAGGATGAGATCAAAGGGGTTGTGCGTTTAATCGACAAAGTTTATCAAACCTTTGGATTCCAGTATCACATTGAACTGTCAACCATGCCGGAAGATCATATGGGAGATGACGCGCAGTGGGAGCTTGCAACTGAGGCGCTCCGCGACGCGATTACCGAGCTTGGCTATAATTATGAGGTCAATGAAGGGGACGGCGCCTTTTATGGACCGAAACTTGACTTCCATCTGACCGACTGCATTGGACGTACCTGGCAGTGCGGTACCATTCAGCTTGATTTCCAACTTCCAGAACGCTTTGAGCTGGAATACACCGGAGCAGATGGCGAACGCCACCGCCCAATCATGATCCATCGAGTAGTATTCGGCAGTATTGAACGCTTTATCGGAATTCTCACCGAACATTACGCAGGTGCCTTCCCGCTCTGGTTGGCCCCCGTTCAGGTTAAGGTAATACCGATCAGTGAAAAACACCTTGACTACGCAAGACAAATTGCCGAAAAACTTGATCAGGCAGGAATGCGTGTTGAAACAGACGAGAGAAATGAAAAAGTAGGGTATAAAATTCGCGGGGCTCAACTTGAAAAGGTTCCGTATATGATTGTTGTAGGTGATAAAGAAGCGGAAAGCGGAACAGTCTCCGTCCGTGACCGGAGTGAAGGTGACCTCGGTTCGATGGATCTTGAAGCTTTTCTCGCTCTCTATGAAAAAGCCAAAAAATTATAATTTTTAATCTTTAAAAGCCAGAGATTCCAGTGCTATTCCGCCTGAATCTCTGGCTTTTTAGGATTCTTCCATAGGCTCAAACCACGCTTGCACTGTACTTTTCCCAGCCTCTGTAGGTTGAAAAGTTACTTTTCCTTTCTTTTCCGTATAATAATTTCCTTCCACTTCAAGGCAAACCACCTTCTGCGTTTCAATCCGTCCCATGAGGCGAATTGCCTCTTTGCGGATGGTATAATCGTAATTTGTCAGATTTGTCTGCATGGAATTGGTTAAAAAACCAAACAGTTCATCTGTTCGAGAAAGGATTCCTTCTGAAAAGCGCTGCTCTAGTCCAATTTTTAAAAATTCTGCCCTCTTTTCAAGCTGTTTTTCTCCTGAAAGTTCAGTTACCAGTGGACTGTAAAAATAATCTATTACCTTTTTACCACCTAAAAGTTGAACCCCCTTTACCAAACGACTTTTCTCCTCAGATCCCTGCTTTTGAAATTCCACAGTCCGTTCAACCTCATACTCAATTCCCCCTATCTGATCGATAAAATCACTCAGCGCAGCCTCATTGCATTTAAGATATCGATCCACCTCAATAAAAAACACATTTTCAACCCCGTCGCACACCATTTGTACCCCTCCATATTCATAGAGTTCCGGCAAGGTCCCTGTTTTAATATTAACGGTAGCCTCTAATTCTTTTGGGAGGGGTACCAGTCGAATAACCCTCCCCTCTGGATAAAAACGAAGGAGAGTATACGAATACGGCGATTTTGTATCATCTTCACAACACATTAACAGAATCGTTATATTGTCCTCACTTACCGGCTGATACTGTGGCTCTCCAGCGACTGACTGTTCAGAAAAATCCGGTCTGGAAAAAAGCCCAGTTATTGCTATGACTCCAGTACTAATAAGTCCCAAAGCCGCCGTCGATACCAAAAAAGCTAATAAAAAGGCTTTAAACCCCATATGCTGCTGACTGGACATTTTTTCCCACCCTTTCCTGTTCCCTGAAAGTATGGGTCAAAACCCCAAAAAAAATACAGGCTGTTTTTACAGCCTGTATCCTGCTCATCAGTACACGATCACCGAATTACCTGTTTTGCTTTGTTAACCAATTGTTTGTCATTGTCATAAGTCAAAATAGTGTGTGCTCTGTTAATTTCTACCCACCTGATTTGAGCAATTTCTTCTTCCTGGGGCGTATAATCATAATTCTGCGCCCGCGCAATAAAATAGATTACATCTTTCTGGGTATCCTTTTTGGGAGAATAAGAAATCACTTCTCGAAAACTTGGATCGATAATAACGTCAATCCCTGTTTCTTCTTTAATTTCCCGAAGAGCTGTCTCCACTTCAGTTTCTCCTTCTTCCACATGGCCTTTTGGAAAAGACCAGTGTCCCCCGTTCGCATGCTTAATAAGCAACAACTCGGTATTTCCGTGAAATCGACGAAATACCAAAGCGCCGCATGATTTTTCCAGCGTCATATCTCTTCCTCGCAATAACTATAATAATTAGTTATATTATATCATATTCGGTTGGAAAAGTCAGCGCAGTTCACACAATATTAATTTTTATATTTTTTAAAAACAACCATACGATATCAACCGCATTTACTGTACCCGCAGTTGCGGCAAACAACACAACCGCCCTCATGCTCTACGGCTGAGCCACATTCCGGACAAAATTTAAACTGTTTGTCTGCG
>CAUABB010000167.1 GCA_958427155.1 uncultured Oscillospiraceae bacterium
GCTCTGTATTCCTGCCAGTCGTTGATATAACCAATCTACTGAGCTTTTAGAAAAATAAGAAAATTGACGGGAATACAAAGGTATGAATGTTTTATAGAGTCCTCTCCCTTTTATGATTAGCTTATTTTTTATGATTATAACTTTTTACCGAGAAAGATGAAACTTAATTTTTAACAGATGGTGGTTGACAGTCCGCAATGAAAAAAGCGGCTGAAAGGAGTTGCCAAGGTTGTTTTTCAAAATACTCAGCCCTTAAAAAGGCTACGACTGACCAAATTGTGGGTATGGACATGGGAACCTTTTGGAATATCTACGGTTACTACACCAATTTCTTCTCCATATTTTATAATAGAATCGCCTTTGCTGAGATTGTACAGGGAGAGTTTATGGTAAACGGGCACGTCAGTTACCGCACTCAGGTAGAAAGGTGCTTCGGTCTGAACCAGGACTTCATCTCCTTTCTTGACTGGTTCCACCGCGACAGCTACATTGTCTTTGGAATTTACAAGAATCGCTTTGGGCATGGGAAATCTCCTCTTTTCACAAAATATCAGTTTTACCAGAGGTTTCCTTCTGGGTTAAAGCTCCACTCATATGGCTCGGAGAGTTTCTCTAAGTTCGGATTTTTCAGAACTTCCGGCAAAAGAGCCTCTGAAACCTCAATGTCCTCAATCTGCGCGGTGTTTTTCACGCGGATCATTCGGGGGCCTTCCGGCCCGATTTCATGACAGCTTTTGATTGCTAGCTGAATCGCTTCCCGGTCGTTGTCCATTACCATTGGGATTTTCATCAGATTGAGAAAAGTGTTGGTAACCGCTGTAGGATAAGTCATCTCCATTTTCATTTTTTGATAAAGCCTCTGAGTAGTCACATCAGCAAGGCCACATCCGTGAGCGTTTCCGTGCGTCTCGTTGGTAAGATCCAGAACGACGACCCGTTGTGCTTGGATTCCGCCGGAGGCGTACTCGGTGCAGAATCGGCCGGTGACATTCGGGTCCATCCCGTCCCCGCTGATGTTTTTCCCGATCTGATCAACAATTAAAACGTCGCAGGAATCAAACAGAAGCCGGGCGATGGTTTGGTAGCTCAGCTCCTTGAGCTTTGGTTCCTCGGTCAGAATTTCAGACGGGGTGAGCGCCCGGATGACACAGGGGTTGTCGTAGGCGTTCTCGACCACCGCGATTCCGCCGAGGATGTTTTTATTTTGCAGGATCACCTTGCCATACATGGGAACAGCGTCTTTCATTTTGGACGGATGTTTTCCGTGGATGGCTTCCGCGCCCGCCTGCTTGCCAAGACCAATCGCCAGCATCTTCATCAAACCGCTTTCATACACGCCCCGGTAAGAAGTGTGAGGCTTAACGCGGTTGAGTAGAAAAATTCCGTCCGCCTCGGCGGCGTTGCGGTCGATCATGACCGGATCTCCTTCTTCGGTTTTCCCGACTTCGGTCACTTCCATAGAGGATTTTACCGGGCAGCCCATAGCCGCCTCGGTGATTCCGTAGTCGGTGAGAATTTGAAGCTGGCCTTCTGCGGTCGCGCCGCCGTGGCTTCCCATTGCGGCTGTAATAAAAGGAACCGCCCCTTTTTCTTTTAAAAAGTCAACAATTGCCTTTGCCATAACGGCTCCGCTGTTGATTCCACGGCTGCCGCAGGTGATGGCGACAGTCATCCCCGGTTTGATCCGGCAGACGATTTCCGGCCTGGAGAGTTCTTTCAGAACCGTTTTCCGTACCTGTTCGAGAGGGATGGAGGTATTGTCAAATTTTTGCCGTATTTTGATCATTTGTGGAAGAGGTGTGTCCTGGATTAAGTCTGTCACTACATTCATTTCGGAACCGTTCCTTTCAAAAGCCGTATGGATCTTTTCGGCTAATTTTATACAAAATTGCAGAGCCGGACGACCGCCGTCTCCATAAAATTAAGAATTTCCGCTTTGGTTAACTTTCCCTGTGCCACCTGAAGCACCTCTTTCATAAACTGATCTCCAAGGAGGGACAGACAACCGGGTTGGTAGATGATGGGGCTTGCGTCAATATCGGTATTGTCTTCCATCGCTGCGAAGGTGTCCCGGTTCCCGGTGATCTTAATAACCGGCGCGATTGGATGTCCGGTTGGAGCACCTCGTCCGGATGTGAAAACGACGATCTGGGCGCCTCCCGCGATCATCCCCGCGATGGACGACATATCGTTTCCCGGAGTGTCCATGATGACGAGTCCTTTTTCGTGAGGTTCCTCAGCGTACTCCAGCACCTCATTTATAATGGAATGCCCGCCTTTATGGATACATCCGAGCGATTTTTCTTCTAGGGTCGTAATTCCACCGGCTTTATTCCCCGGCGAAGGATTCCCGTCTCGGATATCTTCTCCGACATTTTGAATATGTTCCTCGTACCGTCTGATAATTTCGTAGATCCGATTTTTTACGATTTCGTCTTTAGCGCGGGCGGCAAGGATGTGCTCTGCCCCGATAAACTCGGTAGTCTCACTGAGAATGGGCGTACCACCCAGGTTTACCAGCCGGTCGGACAACTCGCCCACCAGAATATTAGCGGCAAGGCCAGAGGTGGGGTCCGAACCGCCGCATTCGGTGCCGATCATCAGCTCGGAAACCGGACAAGGCTCTCGCTGCAAAAGGCTTGCCTCCTGTACCAACCGCATGGCGGCCCGCGTGGCTTTTTCAACGGTGCGAAGGGTTCCACCCTCCTCCTGAATGATGAATTTTTCGAGCGGCTTGTTGGTTCGCTTTCGGATGGCCGCCTCTACCAGATCCATCTGGCAGTTTTCACATCCCAGCGAGATAATTACAGTTCCGTAAACATTGGGGTTAGCGGCATAGCCCGCCATAACATCCATAATATACCGCTGATCTTTATGAACCTGAGAGCAGCCGAGTTGATTGTTAAAGGTTACAGTATTTTTTACCTGTGCGGAGACCATCCGTGTGACATCGGACGCACACATACTTGCTGGTAGGATCAGCACATGGTTTCTGACCCCTACCCGTCCGTCTGGACGCCGGTATCCGAGAAAAGTATCCATAAAAATCCCCCTTTAAAGAAGTTTGAGCAGGATCAGATAAGGACCAAATGGGTCCTCATCCACACTGACAATAGATGTGAAGCCGCATTTCCAGTAAAGCCTGAGAGCGGCAAAATTTTGCAGATTTACACCAAGAGAGGCTTCGGAATAGCAAAGGCCTTTTGCGTACTCGCAGGCATGAAGGAGCAGAGCTGTACCCACTCCGTTGTGGCGGAACTCCTTTTTTACCAGGAGACGGGAAAGATAGATCCGCTTTCCAGGAACCGTCAGAGTACTGTCGTTGCGGTCAAAAACTAAACTGATTTCTCCGATAAAAGCATTTTCGTGTAGGAAGGCAAAAGTTGCTCTCTCCCCTTTTTTTAGTGTATCCAGGCAGTAATTTGCAAAGATATGTTCCTGCCTGATATCCCAGATATTCCCGCATTTTTCAAAGGTATCGGGGGTAACAGCTATAATGGAATCCTGTTTCAAAACCCACCCCAGCCTTTCTGTTTAAACCCTCTTGCCCTCATTATAAAACCTCACGCCGAAAAGTCAACGGATAACCCAATTTAGCGGAAAACAAAAGAGATTGCTTTTTGGGAGGAAAGACGGTATATTAAAGAAAAAAAGGAGGGGAAGGGCTTTGAAATACACCAAGATCAACGCCGAAACCTGGGACCTTTGGGCTGAAAATGGATGTGAGTGGTCGGTGCCCATCAGCGCGCGGGAATATGCGTCGGTGACAGAGGAACGGTATACCGTTTACCTCACACCTTGTCTACCAGTGCCGCATGAGTGGTTCGGCGATCTGCGCGGGAAAAAGCTGCTTGGGCTTGCAAGCGGCGGCGGACAGCAGATGCCGGTGTTTGCCAAGTTGGGCGCGGACTGCACCGTCTTTGATATATCCGCCCGGCAGTTGCAGAGGGAGCGCGATGTCGCTTTGCGCGAGGGTTATGTAATCCGCGTTCTGCAGGGCGATATGACAGAACCGCTGCCCTTTGCCGACAGCAGCTTTGATCTGGTATTTCACCCGGTTTCCAACTGTTATGTGCGGGAC
>CAUABB010000168.1 GCA_958427155.1 uncultured Oscillospiraceae bacterium
AGCCTCATCCAATGTTATCTCGTTTACCGGATCCTCTACCTGTTCAACAACACTTTTAACAATGCTCACCTTAAACTTACGGGTCTGGTCATCAATATCCACTAAAACATTTTCAATTCCGCCATAATCTCTTTTTACAGCCATACCAATCGCTGTTTTAATCCTTTCAAGAAGGTAATCCATTGGAATTCCCTTCTCTTTTTCCAGAAGTTCAAGCGCGTCAAAAAACTCGTTATTCATTTTCCGATCTCTCCAATCCTAAAGTAGATTTGCTTTCCAGGTCTTCTTCAAAAACAACTTCTCCAAGGTCATCAAGTCTTATAAAACTCAGTTCTTTTACCGGAAAAGAAAGGTTCTCTCCATCGCAAAGAACTTCGGCTACACCGTCCTGGTAACCATTTAAAATTCCTTTAAAATCACGAAGGCCATTCTGTGGGCGAATCAGTCTCAGTTCTACCCGCTGACCCAGACACGCCTCAAAATGTTCCGGACGACGCAACTCTCTACCCAAACCCGCTGAAGCAACCTCAAGAAAATAGCTTTGCTCCACCGGATCCTCCTCATCAAGGATTGGATCAAGTCTACGACTCATCTCCGTACAATCATCCATATCAATTCCACCGGGCTTATCAAGGATAATCCGTAAAAACCAGCTTCCGCCTTCCTTCTCAAACCGGACATCCCATAAATTAAAACCCAGCTCATCTGCCACCGGTCTGGCAAGGTCATAAACTACTGAAACTGTAGAGCCTCTTTTGGCCATCCGCTTTTCATCCTTCCTTTAACTTTATTCCCAACATAAAGGAAAGACCGGGAAAATCCCAGCCTTTCATGATCTTAGTCTTCAGTTTACGTTTTTAGTATAGCATATATTTTTTGAGGATGCAAGGGGTGACGTATATTTTATGCAAATTTCTGCTTATTCCTCAATCTGTTTCCCCAAAAGTGACGCGGCAGCCTGAATCAACTTGATCTGTGTTTCGGTGGGGGCGTTCTCCCTCTCTCCCGAAACAAACATTACCGCCCCATTTACATCTCCCTGCGAGATAATAGGGGAACAGACACAGGCAAAGCGTTCGACCCCTTCCACCGGTTTGATGGAACCAATTTTCCCATTTCCCGGAAGGGTTCTCCGATTGGTCATCAACTCTTCCAGTTCCGGCGCAACCCGCCGTTCCAATAGTTCCTTTTTAGGTACCCCTGAAACCGCAATAACATTATCACGATCACAGACTAAAACCGGAAGGCCGCCGGTTTTATATAAAACTTCCGCATACTGTGCGGCATAATTGGATAGTTCTCCGATAGGCGAGTATTTTTTAAAGATGACCGCACCATCGGCATCCGTATAAATCTCCATTGGATCTCCTTCACGAATCCGCATGGTACGACGAATTTCTTTTGGTATTACGACACGGCCAAGGTCATCAATTCTTCTGACAATTCCCGTTGCTTTCATTCTAAGCTTCCTCCGAACATCTATTATTACGATCATACATCGTTGTTGCAGACAGCAATAATAGTTTTACTTTCAGAGGGATAAATATACATCGATTCCAGTATTTTGGAAAATAAAAGTCATCTAAAAATATCAGTTTCCCCGTTCTCCTCGATAACGGAACCATTTAAATTTTGCAGGAGATTTTGCAGCTTTTCTATTTCCAGTGGCATACATACCAACCATAACACCGGTAAACCCCCAATTTACTTCGGTAGAAAGAAGTTTCGTCTTTCCCTTCCCAACCTCTACCGGGATTTCGTCAACATAATATCCGAAACGGTACTCTTCCCGGTCTGAGGAAATGTAAAGCTCAACCGGAACACACTTTAATGTATCAGGCAGCTCAACAACAGTTTCCATCAACATATCCTCCACCCGCCGCCTGAGTATAACACACCTTTTTTGATTTCGAACTGTTAAAAGAAGAGCATACCACGCCCTGTCGGAACAGACAACAGATAGCCCAGCCTCTTCGTTTTCCTCTTTTGGAACAAAATCAAGAAGTGTTTCGCATTTCATATTAAAATGCCGTTGACGCTTGCCAATCCAAGAAGGACATGCCCGATCAGACAATGTATACGCATTTCCATAAACTGTCAAACAACCCGGAAACTCTTTAAAGCTATAATCAGTTAGAAATTCACGGAGAAAATTCCACTGATACCCCAGTTCCTTCAACTGGCTGAAGTCATCCATTTCCTCCAGCCATCCATCTTCAATATTCTCCGGACCTTTTCTATCAGGACAATCCACAATCACCTTGGTCGCCTTCCCGGTTGGGATATAAGGCCATCCCTCCTCATTCCATTCCAAAGGAGCCAGCGATGTTTCACGTCCCTGATGATGATATTTCCCACTTGCCATTCGGTAACAGAGAAAAACAAGCCAATCCCTGCCATAAAAATCCCGTACAAGATCAGCGTGGCCGGTCGCCTGGATTTTCGGCTGATCCTCATCTCTGGCCGTTAAAATGGGATTATCGGGGCAGTCTTCAAACGGCCCCCATGGGCTCCTGCTTCTAAAAACTGTCACCATATGACGAACGTCTGTTCCCCCTTCGGCCGCAAACAGATAATACCAGCCACCTATATGATAAAGATGAGGTCCTTCAAGACAGCGTCCACCGCTTCCGTAAGAAATTCGCCGAGGCCCTTCCAAAATCTTTCCCGTTTGAATTTCGATAACAGACTGCTGGATAAAAGCGGTTGTATGATCGTCTTCTTTGACCCAACCATTGCTGGTGAAATAAACGGTTCCGTCGTCATCAAACAGCAGAGATGGATCTATCCCATCCTGTGTCACCACAATCGGGCTCGACCACGGCCCGCGCGGATCCTCCGCTGTCATATAAAAATTCCCTCCGATGCTTACATTCGTACAGACCACATAAAAAACACCATCATGATACCGAATGGTAGGGGCATAGAGCCCTTCCGAGGCTGGAACACCGGGAAATGTCATCTGACTAGGGTTCGTAATACAATGCCCGATGATTTCCCAATGAATCAGATCCCTACTGTGGGAAACCGGAATTGCCGGAAGATATTCAAACGTACTGTGAACCATATAATAGTCCTCACCAACCCGACAGATGGAAGGGTCAGGAAAAAATCCCGGAATAATTGGATTGCGATATCTCATCAGAATCAGACTTCTCCTTTTTATATCTTTACAGCACAAATTTCTAAAAACCGTAATGCCAGTATAGCTTATTTGAAAGCCTGAAGCAACTCATTTTGCAAAAAAGAATAAATCCTCAAAATTATTTGTCAATCTTAAAACACCCTCATATATCAAACTGCATTTTTTCACACGTATTTCTCAAAAGATGTCGCATTATCGCATTTACATTCAGCCACTCCTTTGTTATGATCAATTATATTATTTTTTATGATCTGATAAAGTTTCCAGCTTTTCATCTGTTTGTTTTCAAGCCAAAAAGTTGGACAAAAAACAATCTTCTCCTGTTTAAACGCTTTTAAAAAAGAAAGAAGGCTGTATATGAAAATTCGTACAGACGGTGATTTTTCCATTAAGCCCGGAAAATTCAAAGGAACTCTAGAGTCCCTTACCAGTCAATTTGAGTGCCCGGAATGGTTTAAAGATGCAAAAATCGGATTCTGGTCACACTGGGGGCCACAATCTGTTCCAATGTATGGGGACTGGTACGCCCGCAGAATGTATCTGGAAGGTGACCCTGTTTATTACTATCATTGGCGAAAGTACGGTCACCCTTCCAAGTTTGGTTATAAGGACTTAATCCCGCTCTGGAAAGCGGAAAAATTTGACCCCAATGCTCTCGTTGATCTCTTTTACCGGGCCGGCGCGCGGTATTTAATGTCTCAGGCTGTCCATCACGATAATTTTGACAACTTTGACTCCAAATATCAGCCCAACTTCAATTCTGTTAAAATGGGGCCGCACCGCGACATTGTAGGAGCCTGGAAAAAGGCTGCAGAGAAAAAGGGCATACGTTTTGGGATTTCTGAACATCTAGCGGGAAGTCCGGGTTTTTATTATCCCAACAAAGGATGCGATTCCCGTGGAAAATACAAAGGTG